>JAHEKB010000008.1 GCA_024638525.1 Bacteroidota bacterium | reverse complement strand
AAAATCCTCATCATCAGTAAAGTGATTGATGGTAGGAGGAACGATGCCCTTATTTATCGCAAGGAGACAGGCCAAAGCTTCTACGGCACCCGCCGCTCCAAGCAAATGACCAGTCATTGATTTGGTTGAACTGATGTTCAACTTATAGGCGTGATCGCCAAAAACATGCCTAATAGCTTTGGCTTCGCTTATATCACCCAATGGAGTAGATGTTCCATGGACGTTGATATAATCGATATCTGAAGGATTCAATCGAGCGTCTTTTAGTGCAAATTTCATCACATTCCTAGCTCCTAATCCCTCAGGATGAGGCGCTGTTATGTGGTGTGCATCTGCAGTTAAGCCTCCTCCTAAGATCTCTCCGTAGATTTTTGCTCCTCTCGCTTTAGCGTGCTCATACTCCTCCAATACTAGAGAAGCAGCTCCTTCGCCCAAAACAAAACCATCTCGATCTTTGTCAAAAGGTCTTGAAGCAGTTTCGGGTGAATCATTGCGCTCAGACAAGGCCTTCATGCTATTAAAGCCGCCAAGGGCTGCTTCTGCCACGCAAGCCTCCGAACCACCCGTTAATATTGCAGTTGAGATACCCAATCTTATATAATTGAATGCATCTACTATCGCATTATTAGATGAAGCGCAAGCTGAAACAGTTGCAAAATTTGGGCCTCTAAAGCCATACTTAATAGATATGAATCCCGGCGCTATGTCCGAGATCATTTTGGGTATGAAGAAAGGGTTGAACCTCGGAGTTCCGTCCCCAAGCGTATACTCCTTTACTTCTTTCTGCAATGAATTTAGCCCCCCAATACCAGAACCCCAAATCACACCGATCTGCTCAGGTTCAAGTCCCGCTTCACTAATTCCGGAATCATTCACCGCTTCGTCTGCCACAACCATGGCATACTGGGTAAATTCGTCCATTTTACGAGCCTCTTTTCTATCGAGGAAGTCAGCAACACTGAAGTTCTTGATCTCACAAGCGAACTTGGTCTTGAACTTCTCGGTATCGAATCGGGTAATAGGAGCTGCACCGCTTACACCATTGGCCAATCCTTCCCAGTATTCCTGAGCAGTATTGCCTATTGGGGTTAAGGCACCAATACCTGTTACGACAACTCGCTTAAATTGCATTGCGTGATTTCTGTGCTATTTATACGTTGGCGCTGATGTATTCCACAGCTTGTCCAACTGTACCAATGTTCTCAGCTTTCTCGTCTGGGATTGCAATGTTGAACTCTTTTTCAAATTCCATGATCAGTTCAACTGTATCTAAAGAATCAGCTCCCAAATCGTTTGTAAAGCTCGCATCAGTGGTAACTTCTGACTCCTCTACTCCGAGTTTGTCAACGATAATCGATTTAACTTTTTCAGCTATTTCAGACATGTTTAATTTTTAATTGTTAAGTGGTGCAAAGAACAATTTTTTAAATATAATAGACAAAATTTATTTGCGAATGATTTGAACATGCACGAACTGGTTCTTAGCCCTGATGAAATAGAGATTGAATGCCCTGAAATTCACGGGCTTGCAACACCTCTTAAAGCATATAAATTAGCATGGAAACTGAATCAATTACCCTACTTTAAAGCGAGAAAAACTGAAGATGCTCAGAACTACGTCAACGAAGGTTATCACCTGATGTATGAGATCGACGATTTAGATCATGATGCATTACTGTTGCTAGTAAAGAACAAAGGGACTAATGGTTTTTTTTACAAAAAGTACAAGGAATTCGATTTCCTGCTCTTTAGTATTGCGCCACACTTACAGATTGTTAACCGAAGTTTAACGAAGATCAAAGCAATGAACGACTTAAGTTTGTTTATTACTTTAGAACCCGTGCAATCTCCGGAAAACATGAACTTTGCGCAATTATTATGAGGCACGCCAAACCAAAATTCAATAGGACAAAATTAGTGGCCACACTTGGCCCAGCTACTTCTGACCAGAATTTGATTAAGAAAATGATACTGGCTGGAGTGGATGTTTTTAGAATAAATTTCTCTCATGGCAACATAGATCAACACCGCCTAACTGTAAAAAAGATTAGGGATCTGAATGAAGAGATGGGTACTCATGTCGCTATTTTGGGAGATTTACAAGGTCCAAAAATGCGGGTGGGAACTCTGCCCGAACAGGGCGTACAGCTGAAAAAGGGGTCAGAAGTATTACTAAGTATAAACGGTGAAACATATCCCGAGGCTATTCACGTCAAATTCCCTTCGCTCGCCAAGGATGTTTCCGTAGGTGAATCGGTGCTGCTGGATGACGGAAAGATAGAACTTAAGTTTACTGAAATTGTAGATGACGAACATGTAAAGGCAAAGGTGATCACTGGCGGCATCCTTTATTCAAACAAAGGCTTTAATCTTCCTTCATCCAATTTAAGTGTTGACAGCCTTACACCAAAGGATAAAAAGGACCTTGATTTTGCCATTTCAATGGAATTTGACTGGGTTGCTCTCTCTTTTGTCAGAGAAGCAAAAGACATTGTAAATCTCAGATCCATCCTAGAAAAACAACAGAGTGGAACCAACATTATCGCCAAAATAGAAAAACCTCAAGCAGTTAAAAATATAGATGACATCATTGAAGTCTCCGATGCCATTATGGTTGCCAGAGGAGATCTTGGAGTGGAACTTCCAATGGAAGAAGTACCAATGATTCAAAAGAAAGCTGTGCTCAAATGCAATAGAGCGGCCAAACCGGTAATCATAGCCACGCAGATGATGGAATCCATGATCGAGTCACCTACTCCAACACGAGCAGAGGCGAATGATGTGGCCAATGCGGTCATGGACGGTGCAGATGCAGTGATGTTAAGTGCGGAAACCGCGGTCGGCTCATATCCGTTAGAAGCAGTTGAAGCAGTTGAAAAGATACTTAGAAGCACTGAAAAGGGATGGAATATTTATAATAAAGCCCAAGTGCCCATGCCGGATAGCCCTACCTTCTTTTCAGACGAGATTTGTTATACAGCCGTAACCTTGGGAAATACCATTCAGGCAAAAGCCATCATCTCCATGACTCAAACGGGTTATACAGCCTATAAAATCGCTTCATGCAGGCCCAATTGCCATGTTTTCATATTTACCTCCAACAAACAATTGCTTACTCAGCTCAGTTTAGTTTGGAATGTAAAGGTGTATCTTTACGATAAGAAGACCAATACTGATGATACGGTCAAAGACGTTATTTCAGTGCTAAAGGATCATATGTGGTTGGAAAAGGATGACATTGTGATCAATACAGCGGCTATGCCTGCTATGGAAAACCGCAAGACCAATACACTGAAGATCACTAAAGTAAGATGAGTCAGGAACAAGAGATAGTGAATAAAGTTGCCAAGAGCGGCATCATCACTCTTGATCTGGAAGAAATCATTCCAGAGAAAGAAGTGGCCATTGTCGATGTCAAGGACCAACTCTTTCAAGGCTTAATACTTCGCGAGAAAGACTTTAGAAACTACATCCAAGAAAACAATTGGCAGGATTACAGTAAAAAACGCGTGGTAGTCTATTGCTCTTCAGATGCTGTAATACCTACTTGGGCTTATATGTTGTTGAGCAAAGCACTCCAGCCTTATACAAATGAAATCTACTTCTGCAATCCGGATAGCTTGAAACACTTAATTGCTGAAAGGGCGGTATCACAAATTGATCCAACAGAATACACAGACACAAGAGTCGTGATTAAAGGCTGTGGGGATAGAGATATCAGCAACCATGCATATGTAGCGCTAAGTTCGGTACTCTTGCCTTTTGTCAAAAGCTTGATGTTTGGAGAACCTTGTTCAACGGTTCCCATTTATAAAAAACCCAGAGCTTAATTCTCCAATGCCTCCAAGGCATCGAAACTCATGTTTCTTTCTCCATTTACGTATTGAGTGACAAATGCGTCATCAATGCCCAGCGCTTTGATATCACTGGCAAACTGCCAGGCGTCCATAAGACTTTCAAAATATCCGATGACATAGCGCTTAGCCCCATCGACCTCTTCCGCTTTCACCACTTTGAGTTTATTGTTAAATGATACCAAATCCAACTCTTGATAAAATCCCATCTGCACTTGATATACTGTACCCTCTGGAAGATCAGTGCTTGGCATGCTCGCCATGAGATTCTTGTATTTGAGCTCTAGTTGTTGAAGTTGGAGTGCAACACTTTCATTTTGCATTCTAGCCTCTTCCAGTTGTGCTTTGAGCTTACCTATTTCTGTTTCTAATGCGGCTATTTCCTGATCGTGCCTGTTCATCATAGCCACCCACTTCTCGGGATTCTTTTTATATGACTTGATCTCTTTTTTAATGGCCTTGCGCTCTCTCTTGGTCAAACTTTGAGCGCTAGCAGCACTCACGCTGAATAATAGGCCAAGCAGTAGTAGGTTTTTTATCACTTTTTTCATCTGTTCTAAATTTTATGCAAAACTAAGAATAGAACGAAGGCCAAGCCTCGGGTCAGATGTTAATAACTACATTTGTAGACTGTATTTTGTACAATGGAATCAAGGATAGAAAGAGACAGCATTGGCGAGGTTAAGGTACCGGCCGGTCAGTATTGGGGAGCACAAACTCAAAGATCCCTGCAAAACTTTAAAATTGGCAATCAGCGCATGCCTATAGAAATCATCAGGGCATTCGGTGTATTGAAGAAATGTGCAGCGCAAACCAATTGCGAACTCGGCGTTTTATCGGAAGAAAAAATGGAGTTGATTGTCCGAGCATGTGACGAGATAATAGCCGGTAAATTGGATAGCGAATTTCCACTAGTTATTTGGCAAACTGGCAGCGGTACACAAAGCAATATGAATGTCAATGAGGTGATAGCCAATAGGGCCCATGTTCTAAATGGTGGAAGTCTAATGGATGAGCAGAAAGTGTTGCATCCAAACGATGATGTAAATAAGTCGCAGAGTAGCAATGACACTTTCCCCACCGCTATGACCATAGCTGTTTACAAGCAAATGGTTGACTTTGCTATACCTGGACTACAAGTGCTGAAAGACACCTTCAAGAAGAAAGCCAGAGAATTCAAGGATATCGTAAAAGTCGGCAGGACTCACTTTATGGATGCCACTCCATTGACCCTCGGCCAAGAGTTCTCGGGATACAGAAGACAATTAGAACTGAGTATAGCGTCTATAGAAAACGCCATGCAAACCGCTACTGAACTCGCCCTCGGTGGCACTGCCGTCGGTACCGGTCTTAATACCCCAAAAGGATACTCGGAGATAGTTGCTGCAAAGATTGCGGACGAAATGGAAATGCCTTTTGTCACGGCCGTCAACAAATTTGAAGCTCTTGCCGCGCATGATGCTATGGTTGAGCTGCACGGTGCTTTAAAAAGAGCAGCAGTCAGTTTGATGAAGATCGGAAATGATATTAGAATGCTCAGTTCAGGCCCTCGCAGCGGAATTGGAGAGATTATCATTCCTTCCAATGAACCCGGTTCATCTATCATGCCCGGAAAGGTCAACCCAACCCAAGCTGAAGCATTGACAATGGTTTGCGCTCAAGTTATGGGCAATGATGTAGCCGTAAGTGTTGGTGGCAGTAGCGGTCATTTTGAGCTCAATGTATTCAAGCCTATGATAGCGGCCAACCTACTTCAATCTGCACGCATACTTGGACAAGCATGCCTCAGTTTCAACGATAATTGTGTTTCTGGTATTGAAGCCAACCACTCAGAAATCGAGAATAAACTAAACAATTCCCTGATGCTTGTGACAGCATTGAATACCCACATTGGTTATGACAATGCAGCCAAGATTGCCAAAAAAGCATATGCCGATAACTGCAGTTTGAAAGAAGCTGCCATTGCCCTGGGATTGCTAACTGCCGAACAGTTTGACGAATGGGTTAAGCCAGAAGACATGGTTGGGGATAAGGAATTGGGATTTTAACAAATCAAGCATGTTAAAAAGTACCCATTTGACTCATTACTTAGTGCGCGACGCAGAACAGGGAGGAATTTCGTTGCTACACCCTTAAGACCCAAGGGGATTAAGATGTTTAGAAAAAAATACAAGGCAATCAGGAGCATATCCTCAGCAATTCATTGGGAATTAGAGTAGATTTGAAAAAGGACAACAATTGTATGCTTGCAACTGAACGATGTGATACTGCTGTTGTGTGCTAAAAAGAAGTGAGATTACTTTTATCATATCGCAACCAGTAGGTTAAATATGGCTGAACCTTTTCAATGCAAAAACTGTGAGAAGCTTTCTGATGCTTCCTTTAATTTTTGTCCCCATTGCGGACAAGAAACTTCAAACAAACTCACTGTAGGTGTCTTGTTCAGCAACACAATCAAGAATTATTTTTCAGTAGATGCCCGCTTTTTCAAAAGTTTTATCCCACTGATCCTAAAACCAGGGGTTTTGGCAAGGCGTTTTGTGGATGGAAAACGCCTGTTGTATCTGCATCCAGCGCAATTCTACCTTTTCATTTCGATAATCTTCTTTTTCATATTCTCTTTTACCATAAGGGACGCTGAAACTAAAGTTGCGACATCCCTAGAGAAGGGATTTTTTGTAGAATCAACCAATGATCAATCACATGATAAAACAAATTCTGTGGGTATCGACTCAATAATAGAAGGATTAAAAGACACGGAATCAGCCTCAGTGACGGTAAGCGGTTTTCAAAAAAAGGAAATATTGGACTCGTTGATAGCCAATGGAGCCTCTGAAGCTGAAAAGTTAAGGGCAATGGGCAAGAAAAAAGATGCTGGTGTATTTACTACCAAAGTATATACGCAAATATTGAAATTATACGAGCGAAAAGGTGGAGGAGTTATAGAAACACTTTATGATACCGTTCCGATTGCCATGTTCTTTATGCTACCCTTGTTTGCATTCTTATTAAAATTGTTCTTTAGAAAGAGAGGCACATTCGCACATCACATGGTATTTAGCTTTTACTTTTTTACCTTCCTCTTCATCATCTTTTCTGCCATTGCTATAGCAAATACATTCTTAGTCATTCCAAATTGGCTTAGTCTGATGGTTTTCTTGTCATGCATTGTGTATTTAATGCTTGCCTTGCATCACTTTTACCAAAGTCAGTGGCTTGCTTCATTTCTCAAAGCCAATTTTATTTCGTTGATATATCTTTTGATTGTTGTACCAATAGCATTGGTTGGTGTTGTCTTTGTGTCATTCCTGTTATATTAATCTGATCAGAAGAGCAAAAAATTGAACCAAAGTTGTGGTTCAATCTTCTTCACAAAGGTGGTCCTACATAATGCGAGGCAGAATGTTTCATTTCTTTTTTAAACAAAACATGGAGCAAGAGTTGGAAACAGATTGCAGATTATACGACCCCATCACCATTACCACCTTCCAAATCTCATACTCGAAAGTGAAAGAGAATAAACTGCTCACATTTCTCTCACTTTCACTCTCCTAAGTTGTACCTCAGCCCTACCGTAAATAATCGATTATACCATCCAGCACGGCCAAACCAAGTAGGGCTGTTGACCACAATGGGAAAATCACGAATACTCAACAGCGAATACGAATGCCTTAAGTCAGCCGATAGTTTATCGGTGAGATGGTAAGATCCTCCAAGGTGAAGAGCGACCTCATACTTTAGGAGTTGCTTCTCTTTTAATACAATTCCATTGTCATCTCTTTGGTTAAATACATTCACTCCTATAGAGGGCCCTCCGAAGAAGCGAATCTTTTTGTTTAGCTTATAACGCGCTAGCAGCGGTACTTCTACGTAGTGATAGTCAATTTTTAATGTGGGGGTAATATTATCTGGATCAATCACCTTTTTACTCCCCTTCTGCGTATACAGAATCTCAAAAGAGGCCTCCCAAGGTTTGGTCAATGGACGGCTGATTGCTATGCCAATATTTAAACCCAGCTTATTATAGCCTCCCAATTGATCTCCATCTACCTGGCTAAAATTCGCACCGAGAAGGAGGTCAGCCTTATAGCCTTGAGCAAACAAGGATGAGCTTGACAATAGCATGATGAATATCACTATAAAAGTCTTCTGCATGCGATCAAAAATAAATAACTTGCATCTAATTATGACTGGAGAGCCCAAACGCAAGAACAAGGATATAGCAGGATATATCATCATGAACATCTTAGCTCAAATCGATGGTGACTTTGATCCTAGCGAAGGAGGGGTGATTGCTAAATACGTTTCCGAGAGCTTTCCCCTAGGAGGTAATCTCGCAAATGCCATGGAAGTCATAAGCACAACTGAAAAAGAGGATTACCCATTGTTATTCAGACAGTGTGCAGAGGATTTCTATGCTGATTCAACGGAGAAGGAAAGACTACACTTTGTGGACTTCGCTCTAAAACTTATTAGAGCTGATGACACGGTAGATCAAGAAGAGAATTGGATGCTGAACAAATTGTATCAGTACTGGGATCTCTAAGTTTCATGCGTTAAATATTCCTTGAACGCTATTTCATAAGAGCGGTGTAAATTCTTTTAATTTTACTAAGGAAATCTGTTCGGATTTCTTTTGCTTTTTGTGGCGTCTCTCCCATTAATAAACTCTCTCTATAAAACTTTCCCGAACTGATTCCCCATTTCAATAAAAATGTAGATCGCCCTTTATTCTTCTTGATTCTTGCCGTTGATTTTGACCCGAAATGATATACCAAGCTGGAACCCACTCCTATAAAATCTCGTACGCCAGCTTTGTGCATTTTCATGCTAAGATCGGGATCTGAATACATCCCAGGATGAAATTCCACACTCATCCCCCCTATCAAATCCCAGTATTTAACGTGCAGCATTAAAGGAGGCCAGCTGCTTCCAGACCAATCACTGCGTTTTAAATTGGAACTACTCAAGACAAGCTTTTCTTCTTTAAAGCTTTCTAAGTCAGAGCCAAAGTCTTTGACTACGACTACCTTATTACCACTGTCTCTTGGTTCAATGAGGGTTCCGCTGAGAAGAACCGCCTTATTGGGTTGACTAATCGCTTTTTGATGTAAGGCTTTATCCCATTCTGGAAGCACATACATATCGTCGTTCAAATACACTATCCAATCTGCCTTTATGAGAGACCGGCATGCATTCAAGCCAAAGCAAATTCCTGCATTTTCTATAAAATGGACCATGTCCAACTCTTTGTCTTTCTGCTCCTTACACCATTCCAAACTTCCGTCTGTCCCTTCATTCAAAACAACAATGATTTGCACATTGAGGCTTGAATGTTGCCTTATACTGGATACACACAACTTGAGCATTGCGAGATTGTTCCAGGAAGGAATCACGACTGTAATGGCATATCGCTCAGAGCGACTCAGTTTATAGCTACTGAAATCCAGTGAGTGCATTGCACCAAAGATAAGATAGTGAGACTCTTGTGGTAATGAAGTGGCTGAATCTTTAGCACTTAAGTGCCATTTTAGTATATCTTTGGTATGAACATGGGTAGGTGGAGTACCATAACCGAATCTCTAACTAGTTTCAATTTGGATTGGGAAATAAGCACAATGATTGTTCTTATCGTAATAGGTGCTTTTTTTCTTACCCGAGCGGCGAAGTGGGTAGCTGGCCAATTCTTCAACTCAGTATCAGGTAAATTTGATATGGATACCACGCGCTATCATTTTCTCAAGAATGCTTTATCCTTGATAATATGGTCACTGGCTTTCGCTACCATTATCTCTATGATACCAAAGCTGAGATCCATTGCAGTGACTCTTTTTGCTGGCGCAGGGATAATGGTAGTTATTCTAGGTCTAGCAGCTCAAAAGGCCTTTAGCAATATTATTAGTGGCATAGTCATGGTAATCTTTGAACCGTTCAAGGTGGGAGATGTGATAGATGTCAACGGGGAGCATTTTGGCATGGTTGAGGACATAACTCTCAGGCATACCGTAATCAATAATTTGGAGAACAAAAGGGTGATCCTTCCCAATTCATACATCAGTGCTGAAACCATAACCAATCACAGCATTTATAAAAAAATACTATGCCGATGGGTAGATATTGGAATCAGCTATGATTCGGATGTTAATCTAGCCATTTCTATTATACAAGAGGAAGCTGAAAAGTTCCCCCAAGTTGTCAAAGAGCCCAAAACAAATTACAAGCATAAAGTAAATGTTCGTGTCTTGAAATACGGAGATTCAAGCGTAAACTTGAGAGCATATGTCTGGTCGAATAATCCCAAAGGTGGCATTCAATTGCAGAGTGATATACTCAAAGCAGTTAAGGCCAGATTTGACTTAGAAGGCATAGTAATTCCTTTCCCGCACCGTACATTGGTCTTTAAAGGAGATACTCCCAATAAACCACCAATATCAGATCATTTATGAAATATTTTACCAGCTTACTATTATGTTATGGACTCGTAGCTTGTTCGCAAAACGCAGGCACAGAAAAAATTGTGGACGAGACTGCCACACTTCCTCTGGTAGATGAAGTCATGACCATTGAACGTCAAACAGAAATGACCTTTGAGGATGTGATTAATGATTTAAAGAAAGGCAATGCCCGTTTTACTAAAAATCACATGTTTCAACGCAATAATGTGGCTCAATTGGAATACTTAGAGACTGGCCAACACCCAAAAGCTGTAGTCTTATCGTGTATAGATAGTCGTGTGCCGGTAGAAGAGGTTTTTGACCAAGGGGTTGGAGACCTTTTTGTCATCAGAGTTGCTGGCAATATAGACAACGACCACAATTTAGGCAGCTTAGAATACGGATGTAAAGTAAGCGGCGCTAAGTTAATAGTAGTACTAGGCCATGAGAATTGCGGAGCCATTAAAAGTGCTGTTAAGGGCGTAGATATGGGTAATATCACAGAACTTTTGAGTCATGTAAAGCCAGTGCTAGACAAGCACCAAGATTTTGAGGGAGAACGAAGCGTTGATAACCACGACTTCCTGGAATTGATTACCAAAGACAATGCTTTGATGACCTTGGATGATATCAGAAACTACAGCGAGATTCTAAATCAAATGGAACAAGAAGGTAGGATTAAACTCATTGCCGCATATTTTGATATGAACACCGGCGTTGTAAGCTGGCTGGATGAAAAGGACAACCCTATGCATGATCAATAGGATTATTTAGATCTTTTCAGCCGGTAATTAATTAGCAAGCCGACAACAATGACAATAGCACCAACTATTAACAAGACTCTATTTCTGCGCTGTTTTGAGACTTGTATATCTTGAACCGTTATATGATTAGGCTTAAAACTAGCTGTATCGTCACGACTCACAAATCGTGGGTCATTTGCAATTCTATTGATAAAGGTATACTCTGAGAGTTGCGGAGCTGCATTTTTAAATTTATTAACTAAGGGAAACCTGATGATGCCGTTTGAATTTGTAATCCCACTTCCCATCATTCCTTCTCTGCTTATTTCGGTTAGATAGAGATTGCACAGCACGCCCGTAGCCGGATGACTACTATTACTGTACACCACACGGACATCCACAAAACTCTGACTATCAGAGTACTCAATAAAATCCAATGTTACATCTATCTCAGCCGCTTTATCTTGTGCATTGAGCATGAATACAATGCCAACTAATAATGCGCTGAATATTCCCCTTGCGCGTTTCAAAACTTCTTCTTTAAAAATACCAAAGTCGCGTGATATTAAAACCAAGCAATAAATCCCCATTGGAGATATCGTTCTGATTAGCCGTTTGATTGACTTGTCGACTTATTGCATCGCTTGTGGTTAAAAACACTTGAAATGCGTGAGCGCTTGTCCCTATTTCGATTCCCGCACCTATACCTGGTTTAACATCCTTTGCAGTCAATGGAAGATCGTAACCGAATATAGCACTCAGAGAAGGAGTGACTTTATATCTTCCCACCAATGCCACAGATATATTGTCGTGCTGATTTTGCCTTCCACTTGTTGTATCAACCTGATTGAAATGCGAATAGCTCGCCGAAACTTGCATGCTGAAGGCCGAGTTGAATTTGCGACCAACTATTAACTCATGAAGATAGGATAGACGATGTGATCCCTGGTACTCCAACCCAAAGTTTTCCTTCTTCCTCATATTAAACTCAACATTTCCATAATATGTAATGCTGAGCGGAATACTGCCGGAACGGGTTTGTTTAAGTACACTCCACTTCCAATTCACGTCTTGAATTTTATTGTTTTTTGTGCTTCCGAGACCAATGTTAATATTGTCTGTAACTCCATATACCAAACCAATACGAATATTGGAAGGGGCATAAAGTCCAATGAGATCAAACTCACCACTGTTTATTTTACCAAACCTGTGCTGAATGATAAAGTCGAGTGTATTGGCTCTATTTAAAACCATTGTTTGATTTTCTAATAATAAACCAGCCTCAAATGGAGACTTCACAGGTCTGCGATCAATTTTTGATTCGTCTTCCTGTGCCTGGGCCAAAAGGCCGAAACCAAGAAGTGAGATGATTAATATTGCGGTTGATTTCATATTTCTAATTGTCTAATGCGCCTTGCTCTATCCAAGACAAGACCAACTGAATTTTAGCTTCTGGTAAAATATTGCTCGGTGGCATCGGCTTTGCCTGATTCACCATTCTTTGATAAAGAACACTCGATGTCGGTTCTTCCAAATCAATCATTCCATAGATTGCCAATTGAGCATATGCGTTATTTTCGGTTAAATCAGGTGCAAAGCCTCCTGTGTTATGACAGCCACTCATATTACAACTCTCATTGAATATTGGCATGATATTCATGGCAAAACTCACAGTATCGGGAATTACAATGGGCTCTGGTACTAAATAATCTTTTTGACATGAATTGAAAGACAAAATTAAAGACGCTCCAATAATGATTATGAATGTAGTCCAAATTTTCATGGTTTAATAAAGATTAAAGTTTCTTTTAATGATCCAACATGATTGCGACTATCTGCATCCATAAACGCAATTCCGAAGGTATAGGAAAGTTCATTGGCGAGATCAAAGACGACATCATCGGTATTATTTGTATTCAAATCTCTAACCAACATCAACTTGTATGTAGTCCCTTCTGGGGAGATTTTGGCTGTCAGGACATTCGAACTAGCCATAATATCGTCATTACTCCCATCGGGTTGTTGAAGATAGTACCCGGGAACTCCAGAAAAGCCGCGAATCAATGCAATAACATCATCCCTTTCACTTGCTGTAAGTGTATTGTATTTGGTGAAACCTGAATGCTCAAAAGAGCTACTATAGGTATCAAAAATCTCTCTTGAAAAACGATTCATAACGCCTGGCTTATTGAATGCAGGGCCACTCAAATCTGGTCCATCTCCTTCGCCGTTGACCCCATGACAGGTAGCACCACACTCCTGCACATAAGGAGAAATACCCGCTTGTGCATCACCAACAAAGTTCATTTTATTGTATAGGTAAAAGGCCGGATCTAGAATAGCTTGCGAACCGTCTGCTCGCGTAATCGCTTGAACAGTTCCGTCCCATTCAAATTGGGGCGGTGATCTAAATGAATTATCCATTGCATTCCGAACATAGGTAGGCTGACCATAATCACTTATTAGTCCGCTATCCGAACTGCATTGCATATCCAATGCATAACCCAATGGCTCCGAAAGCGCTAAACTCCAGTTCCAAATATCCACCTTACCCGCTGAAGGCTTCATTTCTCCATTGTGACATGTAGCTGCGCATCCAACTTCAACGAAGCTACCCGCTGCGCCACTGCTTGATTCTAGGTCAAACACAAGTGAGACCTGATCGTCATTTCTTTGTGAAGTCCATCCTGCAGCTGTTTGACTAGGTCTTAAAGGATCTTCATTTCCATTGTAAAGCAGGTTCGATCTGGATGCATCCACATCTGAATCTGTCCACTCTATCAGAAGATATAGTTTAGTAGAATCGTATGCAGCTCGCATATAGACTTCCGCTTCTTCACCCTCATTAAAATCATCCAAGCCTTGATAGGTGCCGTTTACATTTAACAGTCCATCCGCATTTGGCAGATCATTTATATTAATGTCAGACAGTTCTACTGTGAGAAAATCTGCTGTCCTCCAATATGATGAATTAACACCTAGCGGAGCATTGCTGACATATTGAGCTTCTAGATTCTCTGTCTCCTGCGCAGTTATTGGTTGTGGCACCGGAAAAGGAACAACATAATCTTTCTGGCAAGATTGCATCAACGCAAGTGCTGCGATATACACTATCGCAGCACTAATTAGTTTAACTGACCATTTAGTATTTCTCATACTTTGGGTTTAGCTTACTTAAGATCAATATTTAAATCTAAAGTGCCTTTTGCAGACCCAATTTCAACATAGTAACCAGGGGTATTGAATTCAATACCATTATCGTCAGTATAAACAGCATCTATAAAATAATCGCCTGGATTCAATCCTTGTATGGAGTAAGCTCCATTTGCATTGGCTACCGTTGATGCATTGTATTCACCGGTGCTTTCTGTAGCTCCATATGTGATGTAGACCACAGCTCCATCTGCAACTCCATCAGTATACATTACCGTTCCTTTTATCTCTTTGCCTTTAACTACTCCTTCTTCTTTGGAGCAAGCTTGTATCATGAAGATAGCAACTATTACCATCATCCATGTTTTAATTGATTTTCTCATTTTGAATTTAAATTAATCTTATTTATTTCCTAAATACTCCGTTAACCTCGACAGTCACAATGTCTGCAATTGATGAAGATGTGACTCCATGAATAGACTTAGCTTTAAGGTCGAATGAGCCATTAAAACTTGCTCTGATCCTGCTGCCGTCCTGATTCGCTGAATAATCTTTCTCTGCAAAATGAGTGAAGATAAAATCAACTGTACTCGTTTCACCTTTAAATACCAAATCTCCTGTAGCTTTATAGCCGTTACCATAAACTGTTATGTTATCACTGGTAAAAGAAGCGACGTTAGAATTAGCATCTATACCTGCAGGGTCTAGTGATCCGTCAGCCAATGTATCACCATTGTGAGCAACTCCAAGGTATCCGTTTAAGCATTTGCCTAAATTATCTCTACCCGGTTCGCCTGTGTTACATGTGTTAAGAGCTACCGTTGCTGCCATGGTGCTATTTGCCAAATCAGCTTGATCAAAGTTGACATCCAATGTAAAGGATGTGAATTTTCCCGTTAAAAAAGCTTGATCACCGAAATAAGCAGTTTTCCAATTGACGGATGAATGTGTTTTGTCAAGGCCCCAGTCCGTTGCAGTGTTAATTGCAACCTCACCGGTTACATCTGTTCCTTGAATCGGATTTACTGCATCCTCTTTTGTACATTGAGTAAAGAGCAATCCCCCTAAGAGTAGTAAACCCACACCAATTACTGGCGCTGTTGTTAAAATTTTACGTGTTTTCATTTTGTTTGTTGTTTTAAGTATAAACTAATGCGCGGTAATTCTCATATATGTTTCAACTACCTTGGTCAAAGGTCTGCATGGACTCACGATAAACAACTGACCAGTATCACACTCGAGGGTGTTTGTTATCATTCTCTAAAATGATGACAAAAAAAAGCCAATACAAGACTGTATTGGCTTTCTTTATGTCAGTTAGACAATTACTCTTTTAATGTCCTCATGTAATTCACTACAGACCACCTTTCCTCTGAATCTGGGATCTTTTTGCTGAATCCTGGCATATCATCTCTTCCAGTGGTGGTTTTATAATAGAGCTCACCATCTGATTGTTTCTGAAAGGCAGCAGAAGAAAAATCTCCTAGATCGCCATCTAACTCCTCTGCTTTGGGACCATCACCATAGCCTTCTTTTCCATGGCATGACTTGCAGTGCTTGACATATAACGCTTTTCCCTCTGCAATGCTAGAAGAATTTGCTGTTACGGGGTTCTTCATAGTCTTGTACTTGGCGGGTACTTCCCAATCATTTGACTCTGTTACTTCAAATGAGAGAAACAGCAGCGGTGCTGCCAATAAGATTAATAGTCCTTTGAGTGTTTTCATGTTTTTTAATTTTTGTATATTTTGTATAAGTTGAACAGCAACCAAACCAATGTTCCCCAAACCACTAAAATAATTAAATTGGGAAATATGATCAACATCCAAGGTGTTTTGTTTGGCGGTGACCACATTGTTCTTTGGTCGTATGTTGATTCAAGAACAATATTTGTGCCAAGCTTGGCATCTATGCTAGCCAACACAGTGCCATAGTCGTCGCTATCGTCTAGTTTAACCAAGAAGGTTAATAGACCATCCTTACCGGGCAGATCGCCTTCGTATGGCAATAACACCAAGCCATCTTCGTCTGTAAAATATATTTCTTCTTCTCCAATAACCAGCGGTTTAAACAATCGATCTACGGCAAATACAAGACCTTCATCTACAACCGGCTCTTGGGTAATGCTATTGTATAATTTAGCATATATGTGAGGGGTTTCTCCTATTTGTTTTATCTCGAGCGCTAATTCAGCGGGAATAAAACTCAAGGATTTCTCTACATCCTTAAAATTATCGTGATTTTCTACAATGAAGATATAGGTGAAGTAACCCGAAGTGTCGCGCAATTCAAACTGATCATCATCCAATGCATAATTGGCTATCCCTTCATCATCGGTTTTAATTGCTGAAAGAAAGAATGTCGTATCTCCATATGCCCTAAATACTTTTATTTCCAGTTCAGAAATCGGCACTGTTTTGCCATCAATTTTAGCTCGTGTTTTAAGCTTAATCATTGGATCTGCACCCATTTCGTGATAATAGCTAGCCCCTAACCGAAGTTTAACCTTAGTGGAGCTATACCCATACGAACCGCACAGCAGCAAGAATATTATTGGGACAACTTTAAATATATTAGCTTTCATCGGAATCACTTTTATCTGGTATGGAAATCTGATTTTCATCCCAGGTTTCTTGTATGGGAATAATGGGAACATATCTAAGCAAAAGGGTAATGATCAAAGCAGCCATGGCCACACTGCCTATAACTATTGCCCACTCTACCCAACTGGCGTAATAAGTATGCCAAGATTCAGGTACACCCTGCATGGGCACAAATGGATGTAATAAAGTAGGAGTTACGATAATATATCTTTTCCACCAAGCTCCTATGACCACAACCAGCCCAATGATAAACATGGGCAATGGCTTTCTGCCCTTTTTAAAGAGCAACACCACAATGGGCAACAACAAGCCTCCGACAATAACTAACCAGAACATGGCTGAATAGTGGCCGGTAAAAAGTTGAAATAAATGCTCTTTTTCTGCATGCGATGATTTGTAGGCCGGAACTAAATATTCATTGATGTTGAAGTATACGTATATAGCACAGAGCATAACGAGCAGTTTGCCCATGTAGTCAAAGTGCTTATCCGTTATGTACTTCTTCAATTTGTACGCAGAACGAACCACATACATCACCGCAATTACCGCTCCTGTTCCAGCAACAAATGCCCCTGCAATAAAATACGGACCAAAATTCGTGCTGTCCCAACCGGGTCTGTACGTGGTTGCAAACAGCCACGAAGTCACCGTATGAATACCAAAAGCCACAGGAATAATTAAAATGGTTAAGGTTCTTACTGAAATATTAAATAGTCTTCGCTGCTCTTTATTTCCTTTCCAATTAATCGCTAACCTTCTATACCAGCGTCTTTGCAGTGGCGAGCTTCCCTTCCAATCTTTGAGAATAGCAAAATCTGGAATTAGGGGTATGTAAAGCAAGAGCAAACTGATGAATAAATAGGTACTTATCACGATTACGTCCCAAATAATTGGCGATTGCAATCTTCCATGAATAAACAGATTGAACAACCTTTCAGGTCTACCCATGTCTACGATGATGATAAGCCCAGCCATTAGAATAGACGCAACTGCAATTATTTCAGAAATCCGTGTCAATGGAGTACTCCATTTTGCTCCGCTTAATTTTAGAATGGCTGAAATTAATGAGCCAACAAGGCTAATGGCAACAAAGAATACAAAATTAGATATGTATATGCCCCAAAATGCATAATCTCTCATGCCCGTTTCACCTAAGCCAAATCGCAATTGTTGGACATATGCATATAAACCAATCAATACTAAAATGACTAGTGAAAAAACCCAAATCTTGGCCTTCAAGCCAAAATGTTTAGGGGACAGTTCTTTTAATGTTATGTAATATGGTGTCATTGTTCTTCAATTTCAGGTAACATATTGAACTCATTATAATTCTCCAACCCATCCTCAAATTCTTCCAAGCGATCTACTGGAGGCAAGTAGTATACATTCGGTGCTGTGCCTAGTTCCTCCATTAATCTATAACCTGATTTCTCTTTAAGTAGCGCACTTAAACGAACAGTCTCTTCGCCATTAGTAACTGTGTCCTCATATTTATCGCCAAAATAGAATACTCCATTCGGGCAGGCCGTTACACAGTCTGGTAGCTCATTTTTTGCCACCTTGTCCGGGCAAAAATCGCATTTAGAAACCGTCCCCATTTCATGAGGTACGCCTGTTTCTGGTGAGTAATCACAGCAACCTGGCTCATTAATTTTTTCGGGTTCAGACCAGTTAAATACCCTGGTTGAATATGGGCAAGCTGCCATGCAGAATCGACAGCCAATGCAACGTTGATTGTCAATAAGAACTATTCCATCTCGGCGCTTAAAAGTGGCATCTACCGGGCAAACTTTTACACAAGGAGGCTCATCGCAGTGCATACAAAGAGTGGGTTGCCAATAGGGGGCAGAATTTGGGTTATCCTGCATCTTATACACCTTAAGCCATGCATTTTCGCCGCTTACATGATGCATCTTAGAACATGAAGAAACGCATTTCTTAGCGTTCTTACATTTTGCAAGATCAATGACCATCACCATTTTTTTGTCTGAAAATCCTTCCCTGACATTATAATCCTGCTCCATGGTAATTTCCTGGACTTCACTTTCATCAACCTCTACTACTTTACCATCTGAAGTCATCAATTCAACTTTGCCTTCTTCAAGTCCATTTTTTGAGCGACCTACAACCTTTGCCAATCCCAGGCTGCTTGCGGCAACCACCAATCCCAATTTTAAACCTGTGCTTAAAAATTTTCTCCTTTGATTTAATAAATCTTCCATCTTACTTTTTCTTTAACCATTGGTAGAACCCCTTATTTGACAATTTTTTCCTAACTACTTTGGATTTTTTAAGTGTAGAAGAAGCCACTTTTACAGTGGTGCCATCGGGCTTTAAAAGTATTTGATACTCCTCTGGATCTTTTGTGACTGCCTTAGGTTTTGCAGCAAGTGGAACGAGCATTAAACCTAATGCACTGAACAATTGCCTTCTGGAAATTTGATTTTTTGATTTTGTCATACCTGGATGCAGTTGATAAATTATATGCAGGCAAAGCAAGTAATCACAGTACATCTAAACTATGACCACAATCAACAAGAAAGATGATATAAATATCAAAGATGGAAATCACTCAGGGATTTCTGAGCAGGATAAAAATGACTACAATTCAAATTTGATCCCCTGAGCTAAAGGAAGATCTTTTCCGTAATTTATAGTATTGGTCTGTCGGCGCATATAAATTTTCCAAGCATCAGAACCGCTTTCTCGTCCACCCCCTGTTTCTTTTTCTCCGCCAAAGGCTCCGCCAATTTCCGCACCAGAAGTACCAATATTAACATTAGCAATGCCACAATCACTGCCTTGAGAACTCAAGAATTTCTCAGCCTCTAGAAGGTCATTGGTAAATATGGCTGAACTCAGTCCCTGCTTTACATCGTTCTGCATGGCTATAGCTTCGTCCAAGTCCTTGAAGGGAATAAGGTATACTATAGGTGCAAAGGTCTCCTCTTGTACAATCTCAAAATGATTTTGAACTTCTGCTATGCAGGGCCGGACATAACATCCGCTTTCAAAGCCTTTTCCGCTGAGCACTTCTCCGCCGTAAACAATTTGCCCTCCTTCTTCTTCTACTTCCTTGATT
The DNA here is from genome assembly GCA_024638525.1 of Bacteroidota bacterium. GTDB lineage: Bacteria > Bacteroidota > Bacteroidia > NS11-12g > UBA9320 > JAHEKB01. The sequence continues at coordinate 1,565 of JAHEKB010000008.1, read as the reverse complement.
GCTCGTTGAAACTGTTGAACTGCATCTTTATCAATTAGCGGGCCTACGTGATTGTTTTCATCGAGTGGATCCCCAATTTTCAACTGTCCGTATGCATGAACAAGCTTTTGCTTGAACTTTTCCATAACACTTTCTTGTATCAGCAGCCGTCGTGTACTTGTGCAACGCTGTCCTGCAGTCCCAACACAGCCAAAAACAGCGGCGGGTAATGCTTTCTCTAAATCTGCATGCTCAGTGATGATAATGGCATTGTTTCCTCCTAACTCTAGCAACGATCTGCCTAAACGCGCTCCAACTATTTGTCCTACGCGTTTACCCATGCGAGTCGATCCAGTGGCAGAAACCAATGGTATTCTTCTGTCCTTGGCCATGGCTTCGCCTATTCTGTAGTCGCCGATAACAAGGTTAAAAACACCTTCGGGAATATCATTTTCTATAATTACTTCCTTGAGTATTTGATGACATGCTATGGCAGAAAGCGGCGCTTTCTCGCTGGGCTTCCAAATACAGACATCTCCGCATATTGCTGCAATCATTGCATTCCAAGCCCATACAGCAACCGGAAAATTGAAGGCTGATATTATACCAACAAGGCCAATAGGATGCCATTGCTCATACATTCTGTGTTCTGGCCTTTCAGAATGCATGGTAAGTCCATACAATTGCCGAGATAAGCCAGTTGCAAAGTCACAGATGTCTATCATCTCTTGTACTTCTCCCAACCCCTCTTGATAGCTCTTGCCCATCTCATAACTCACCAGTCTTCCAAGGTCTTTTTTTCTCAATCTGAGCTTAACCCCAAACTTTCTCACGATCTCTCCCCGAGCTGGAGCCGGCATAGTGCGCCAAACTTCAAAGGCTTCTTGAGCATTCTTAATCACATGCTCATATTCACTGACATTGGCATAGACCACCTCTGCTAGTTTTTCTCCATCCACTGGACTAAAGACTTCTTTGTGTTCCGTTCCAATAGAGCTTATCCATTCTGTACCTGTACAGATGCTCTCGTTGACCTTCTTTATTCCGAGATCAAATAACAATTCATCAACTGTTTTACCCATCTTTTTAAGCGAAGCTCAAAGATACATTTAGAAAATAAGGAATGACAAGAAAGCTCAACGAAACAACTTCTACTTAGCTCAATCACGCACTTGAACGTGCAAAGGAGAAGAATGCATACTATAATGCTCTCATTAATCTGATGCTACATTCCCAATTTGAATTTGAAGATCTTCCAATTCATCATCAGCGCGATACTCAAAGATGAAATCCCCGTTTTGTTTATGGACTCCAAAAGTTCCGTATTTCACCTTTGTGTCTAAGGCGTGCATATAAGAAATAATGTCTTCAAGCGTAATATAGTCTTTGGGACGTCCCTCTTGAGCTGCTCGATCTTCCAATGCCTGGATCAATTTAGCTGAGAAAGGAGAATTGGCACCCGGGCTGCCATCTGGGACATATTCTTTGCCGCCACTGGTAAGGTAAACTCGGGTTTGAATTTCTCGTTTGTTCTTAATCACCTTTTCAATCTCGTCACCTGCAACACCCCTATAACTCGCAGGTAA
>JAHEKB010000172.1 GCA_024638525.1 Bacteroidota bacterium | reverse complement strand
GATCAATAACCTCGGATTTGTGCTGGTTTACTACATCGATCAGCAGTTCATCTGGCATGGGAACGAATTGTACAATACATTCGTTCTTGGCCAACTGACGACCGGAATTCATCATGTCAAGCGGCTTTACATTCAAAGTCTGAAAAATGCTCTTCTCCTGCTGCTCCAGACTCAAGAAAAGGGATGCGACCTTTTCGTCTAAGGCTTCATAGGCTTGCCTCAAAGAGTCAGGATCCAATTGCTCAACTTGGTTGTTCATGGTTCGCTGCTGATCAAGGCCTTTCATATGGCGCAAAGCCATCATTTCCTTCTCCGTAACATTGATCTCCTGTATGATCTGTCCGGCTTTAGAATCGCTGGGAAGTGCCTTGATGACGGCTTGTTGCTCCCTAAGGGTTCTAGCCTGCTTATATGCTATCATCTTGTCCCAATCTCCTGGTTCTACCAAGAGATTCTCAGGTCCGTCCTCTTCGTAGCCGTAGACCATTAAACCCAATGGAGTGCTCACATAGATATTCTGCATATCGTCTATGCTAATGGCATAGATGTGACGGCCACCATAATTCTTATAATCAGCATCCTTTGGAAGGAGTCTGTTCAGCTTGTCTAGCATGAACCATTGCTCATCTTTGAAACCGACCAATCCGGATGGTGTTCCAAATATCCAAAGATCACCCAGTGATACCCCGGGAGTGGCCGTGTATAGGGCAGGATTTTCCTTGTATAACTCCACATAAGAAGGGTTGCGCTCAGCTTTGGGAATGTATAGGTATTCATGCTTGATTTCGCCTTGGTCATATTGTTGAAACCCTTTGGCCGTGGACATGATGACTCTTTGATCCCCAATGGGAGTGGAGGAAGTAATAAACCATTGAAAGGGCACTGATCCGGTTTTCAGCCGTCTGAATTTAGAAGAATCGGGAATGTATTCCAGCAATCCGCCTTCTAAGCGGATGTTCCTGTACTCTCGGTGACTATTATCGCTAGCGGAGATCCAAATACGACCATCTGGAAGTTGGGTCAGATAGCCCAGGGCATCAGTTCTTGCATCAAAGCGATCTGCATTGTCGAAATAGCAATACTGATCAAGATAGAAACCCGTATCGTTTTGAAAATAGTGGTAGAGCCTCAGACCGGTGGAAACCCAGATGTCACCCTTTTCAGTTTCCAACATATTCATCAGTTCAGATGAGACGTTATAATTCTGGTGCCCACTGAGATCCACTCTAAATAGTTCCTTGGCCGTAATCAGCCCATTGCTGTCCACCACGCCTTTACAGATCTTGTTTCCTGAATTGAATAGAACTCCAGTTCCAGAGGTCTTATAGAGTCTGCTGCAACTGCCAGAATAGCTGTAGTAGTCGTAAGAATCATAGCCATCTTCTTCTATAAAGTCGACATCAGCTGTTTTAAGATAACTCGGATCATCGCTAGAAGATATTTTCAATGCATCGCCGTCAGCAAAGAGGGTATATCCGTTGGACATGCTGACCATCTCTTTGATCTTGTATTGGTCTAGGTATTCCACCTTTGATTTATCAAAGACATATAGCCTTTTGTCTGAAAGACATATTCGTCGATCGCCATTTTCTGCGTAAGTATGAATATCTGCTGCTGTACCATCCCGCCTCTCAACTTTTAGGTGCTCAAAATGCTTATTGTGAAATATGGAAAGTCCATTGTCTGTGAGAGCGGTAAAAGCGTCTTCTTTGCCTTCTATACTGATTTTCTTCAGACCGTGTATAATACCTTTTTCTGTTGTACTGATATTGCCGTTGATCAATTGCAGGTCTATGCTTACACTCTCGCCATCATTGGTCTGTTTAAGCACCTTATAGACTTCCCTTCCATCAAAGTACATGACTTGCTGATTGTCGTATAGCGCACTAACTGCGATCTCCTTGTTCAGCTGAATCACCGTATCCAGATTCCAACTAAAGACCCCTTGATTTGTGGCAAATAGAATGGGTTTGGCGGCGTCAAAATGAATATCATTGATTTGGAGGTCTCTCAATGCGTCCAATTCTTCCAATTCTTGCTGATAGATGGTTTGGACTCCTTTACTATGAGCAATAACCACAAGTGGCTGGTCATCCAGATAAAAAGTCCGAATCTTTTTGATCCTGCTGCTGAGCAATCCCTCCATAATTCCAACTTTTTCCACCTCATTGGTGTTTGGGTTCCAGGCCAAAAGGCCATTGCTTGTACCCATCAATAACTGATTGCCATTATAGGGTTGTATACTTTGAATATTGCTCGATGCTTTGATGATTGCGGGGCTTGGATTTTCTACCATGATTCCCTGTTCTTCATCGTATGCAAGCCAACGCCATATGGGGTATTTGATCAACAATCCCTTTGAGGTACCCACCGCATATATGCCATTATCAAATACGTGAGCACATTGAAGTTCCGTTTCCTCAATCAGTGATAAGTCCATCAGGTTTAAAGGATTGATCTCTTTCCAGTAGATGTCTTGCGAAATGACGTGCTTGGGTAACCAATTGCTTTGCGAGTTGAGCACTATAGGATGCTTCAGCACCCGTTCTTCTAGAGCCAATAGTGCGCTGAAATACTTGCTGTTCTTGTTTTTAATGCTTTTTCTTTCACCACTAATCCATTCAAAGGTGTTGGTCCAATCTTCCCAATAGTCTAAAGCGACCCCATTGCGTCGGATTTTTAATAAACACTGATACAAATGATCTGCCATGGGTATAGCATACTTCAGTTTGTTCTTTTCGCTCTCTTCTTCAAGCGCCTTTAAATTTTCTAATGCGATTTCACATAATAGAGGGCCATAGTCGGCATCTGCAGTGATGTTTCGTTGTAAGTGGTTTGCTAGTTTGAGTGAATTGCTATAAAAATGTTTTTCAGTACTCGTGCTGTAATTATCATAAAGTTCCGCATAGCTCACATCATACTGACTCATGTCCAGAAGCTGGCCCTTTCGCATCATATTATAGGTAGTATTTGGGATTCTAGAGTACTGAATCAGTTCGTTTAATAGGCTTGAAATACGATAAACTTTGCGGTACCCATTGGATTCAAGAACCATTTCACCCAACGAATCATAATTGATGATCACCTCATCACGTCCACTTTTCATCATGGAAACTCTATGCTCTTGGTTGTATTCTAAATCGACGAAATGCTCTGGTGTGGCAATATGGATGATATCACCCATGTCATTGTACTTGAGGGTAACTACATCTTCAAGCGTATTTCCAATCCGGGTTAGTCGGCAGTTGTTATCGTACTCGAACTCTATAAAGGCTTCCCCTTTTTGGATTAAGGTAGTTTTACCACAATTGGCATCATCCTGAATGCGCATGACTTCTCCAGTCTGCGAGGTAATCGTTGCCGTTCTAGAAGCGGGATCGATAACCACCTGATTGTTGTTTCCTAAGGCGGCATCCAAGGCATTGTGATACATGCCAATGTAGAGCGTAGATGGCCCCAAAGCGCCTTTGTTTTTGTAAACCTTCTGGTAGCTTAATACCCTATTTCCAAAATCCCCAAGTGCACGGTTCATGAAATTTTCAATACGCCCACTGCGCTTGTCTGGAAAAAGCTCAAAGTACTCTTCCGCTCTTAAAATGGCCTCCAAACTACTACCACCCCATAAACTATTGACGTTCAGTTGGATCAAATTGTCTAGCTTATGTGAGTTGTACGGATCCCTTTCTACAGCCAGCTTCATGTATTGAAATTTTTTCTCTGACCCGGTCTTGGTCCAAAGCTCCCTGTGACGAAAAAAATTCGGGTTTATGTCTATGGCTGCCTCAAGATGTGTATTACCTAGCTCTTTATCCCCCTCTATCATTGCAAGCTTATAGAGCCAAAACTCCGTGAGATAGCTATAACCATTGTAGTTTCTATAATGGATGAAACATTGTTTGGCCAATTCAATTTCTGATGGTCTAGCTTCTGCTCGTTTAAATTTATCCTGCAACCAGTAACCCCATTCAAAATAGAAGTTAGATATTCCATTAAAGTCGCCTCTCGCAATGATATTTGGCTCATGCAGTTTGTAGATACTGTCAAGTTTATCCCACTGCTTCTTGTCTTTGTACAGGTCGCTCAACTGTTCCAAAATCTCCCAATCTCCTGGTCTTTGCATCAGGTGATTATTCCAATAGCTAATGGCTTCATCTACACTCATGCTCGCTCTGCTGGTCACCGCCTCTTTAGGTGCTATATGCTGTGGATGGTTCTTTACTCCCTGATTCATGACTTCTGGTATGGAGCCCCCCCCTCGCAAAGACAATTGCACTGTTCCTATCTTTTTCCAAACGGCAACCTGATCGGGCTGCAGCGCTAAGCTTTGTGCATAGGCATTATAGGCCTCTTCATAACGGTCAAGACCGTTGAGGTGGTCTCCGAGTCGATTGTGCAGATAAGAAGCTCTGGGAAAACTTTGGATTATCTCTTGCAATAGGGCGACCCTTTGGTTGCTGTCTTTTTCCAGAATAAAGCGGTTAATAGCTAAATTATAATTGATGGAAACACCTTGCCTGCTGATCTTATCAAACAAATCCAGCGCGAGCTTTTCGTCGTCATTGTCTAGGTAGTCCATTAAATTGTCCCAGTAGTAGCAGTTATCTGTTTCCAATTGGATCAGCTCTGCCATACTCAGGTATGAAAGGTCACGGTCAATGTCTTCCAATAAGTCAATGTAGGTAGAGTAGATCTCTGCTGTTGCTGGGCCTTCATCAATGGCTAGCTTAATATAGTCGCGAGCGCGAGCCCTATCCTGAGCATCTAAGTATACCTGGCTAAGCCATCCATAATATTCTCCTTTGGAGCTTTTATTAAGTTTATTATGGTAGAAGTCGGCCAGTTTCTTTACTTCTTGATGGTTCAATGCCATAGCATAACAATAAGCAAGATCATCGTAGTTAGAACTGTAAAATGGGTCTAACTTCATGGAGCGCTGGAAGTGAGTAATGGCATCCTTGAAATTGTAGACATTCTTGTAGATTTTAGCTAGATACCTATGTGCGAGGGCATCTGCCGGATGGCTGATAAGATAATCCTCTACCAATTTGGCATGCATGCGTTCATTGATGGGATGGTAGTTCAATATGTTTTGTAGATAGCTCTTATACGCAGGCCATTTGTCATATAGTCCCAAGTCAATATCGCTTTTTAGAATGGGGATAAAACTTTCATCCAGTATGACCATATTGGCAATTGACCATATCCCCGCAAAATGAGGGTCTTGCCAGCTTTGCATTCTCGTTTTGCTATGTGTATAGGCAGTCTTATTGTCGATTAATCTCAAGGCATACTCTTCATACTGATATCCTCCGCTTATCGACGAAGCCTCCCCTTGAATGATCAGGTCATAAATGCTTTTGAAGTTGCCAATTTCATAAAGGTGTAGAATCTTGAGATATGTAGAACTGAGCT
>JAHEKB010000007.1 GCA_024638525.1 Bacteroidota bacterium | reverse complement strand
GATTTCTAATCACATACCTGGCTTGAAAATGCTCTTTATTTGGAGTGATCTGGAAGAATAGGTCTTGGGGAAAATTCTCTCTGCTGTAGCGCACATGAAGTCTGGTGAAAAAAACCTGGGCACCCGGTTCATCTAACCAAAATATCCCCGCCTCGCTGAATTCTTGGGAATACGGTGGAGTACCAACGCAAGGATCACATTTCATTCCGCCCCAATTGGGTGACACGTTCCATGCGTATTCTAAGAAAACAGCATCCCCACCTGACTTGTCAAATGTATTGGCAAATAAATCGCGATAAAATCGACCAAACTTGTTTTTTACAAAAGTTGGAATCTCATTGTTGGTAGGAACCTTCTCTGTTCTGTAATTGGTGCTCTCTACACGTCCTGTCTTGGTGAATGCATATACAATCATATCCTGTTCAAGATCTGCATTAGCCATCCCTAATCTAATAGGAAGCATAAATTTATCTGTATGCAAGCTCATTTGTATAGGCCTTAAGTAACCGCCGTGTTTCTGAGGATTGTACTTCTGAAGGTCAACCTTTACCACAAAGAATTTCAGACCGCTTTTGATGTATGGATCAAGTACCTCTTCTGCCTTTTCAGGAATAGCATAGCCATTGCTGTTGAGCCAGGTCTTAAGCCCATTGGATTCTTTGGCGCTCAGTATCAGGATCTCGTACTCTTCAACGGAATATTTTGCCTCTATAGTCACACCGAGATCTTCCTCTTTGTCAACACGCCTGCTTGCCATTCTGATCATGGATGTAGGAATAGTCGCATCCTCCATGACCTCGTAGACTACCGGTGGATCACAAGGATTCACATCATAATATTCGGCCAGTCTTGGCGAAGAATAGTCATCTAGTTTCCTAAATAGGCTTCGCTCCACTATGCGAATGTCCTCACGCAAGAGCACATGTGGGACTGGTATTACCATGGCAAAGTCTTTTACATCACCCTTAAAATCGCTGCTCATGGTTACCACAGAACGTTGACCATCTCGGACAATAATTACTTCAGATTTTTGATTGAATAGATCTGCACCCGCCTTTGCGACGTAAAATCCGCAGAATGCTTGTGCTGCTGTTACCATCCATAGGATGATCGCGCTTGTTAGAATTGTTTTTTTCATATGGTTAAGGATTGAGTTTTGTCTTTTGTATTCCACTTAAATTCTCTTGCCTTGAAAAGTCTATCAAACAATGGAGTCAGTGGGCTGATTATAAAGAGCAGCCAGATCGCCGCAGTTTGTACATAGAAGTAGTTAGTTAAAACAAACAGCATGCAGGCAAGAAATCCTGCCCATATAATTCTGGCCACTCTGTGATTAGGGGTTGTTCTTGGATCTGTAATCATGAAAAAGCTGAATAACAGTAAGGTTCCATTGCTCATCATGTGCACCCAGACCTCTGTTTCCCAGCCTAGATAAAGCACTTGTCTTATAAATAAGAGCAGACCAAAAATGCCTAAGAAAGTGAATGCGGTATCCAATCTCCCCACTTTCATAATCATCATTAAGCCGGCAGAACCCACCAAGAACCATGCTATTACCTCTGACCCCCATTGGCCGGGTGATACCCACGCTTGATTACTCAAGGCTATAGCCGCAATGATGCCGATGTTGGCCGGGTTGAATATGTGCTTGCTACCTCTTTTTATGAGATACTTTGAAGCTATGGCTACGAACGCAGCCAGCACTGCCACCCATACATGATTTACATGTAAGAGGAGACACAGCCCTAAGGCGGTTATCATTGCACTTTTAATGGATGAGAATCGTTTTCTTCCAAAAGACTCAAATATCATTTGTGTAATTACAGCGGTTATTCCAATGCTTAAGAATACTACGCTTTGCTGGTCCCAGCCCAGATAATACAGACCATAGCACAAAAAGGACCCTAGGAACAGTATTTGAAAGTACCTGGGGTCCTCTAATTCTGATAAAAATTTTGGCATTAATTTTTGAATCACTACTCATTGATTCCGAATGATTCAAAAAGGTAAATAGTTAATTTCGATACATGGCAAATGGTCTTCTGTTTTCAAGGTAAGTAGGTCTATCTTCAAATGCATAGGCTTCTCTCTCAAAACTAATGGACATATATGCGGTTTGGTGGTTCTTTCCTTTCAGCCTGTAAAACACATATTCCGTTAAATACAAAACATAAAATGGAATGACCAAAAGCTCCAGCTGTTGTCTTAGATGAATTTGTTCATGTTGAATAAACCTTTGGTTTTGTGCCAGTTCTTTCTCTTTGAACAACACAATGGGCCACAGACTCATTCCCCTGGCTTTGGTTGCGACCTTTTCAAAAAAGATCTTTGAAACAAGATATATCAGTCTATTGCCTTTTTCCATAGAATATATCCTCTGATCGAAAGCAGGGTATAGATGAGCATTAATGAGGCATATATCCAAATACCCTTGCTGGCATATAACCAGATAGAAAAGGCATTGATACCAATCCAATAGAGCCAGGCACTGAGGTATCGATAGATTTCTAAAAAACTTGCATAGACCCCAAATGAGGTACTTAGAGCATCATACAAGGGTTTGTCGGCATCGAATTTTTCTGTGAGCCAGGCAAGGCCAAATGCCGCTAAAACTGAGGCTGCAATTCCAATGAATGTAGCGCTTGGCTTTTGCCTCTTAATGCTATCCTGAACCGGCCTATTCCAAACCCAGTATCCATAAAGCCCAATGGCTGCATAGAAAAGATAGAGCACAGATTCTGAAAGGTAATTCTGTTGATGAAAAAGAACACTTCCGCTGAGAGATCCCACGATTCCAAAAAGCCAACAAAGTCTTTTTTGAGCACTTAAAAGCAAGATGAATAGAAGGTTCATCACCACGCTAAAAATTTCAAGTACCAATAAGGATTGCTCTGACAATTGCATTTCTATTACTTTGCCAGACAAAACTAGTTAAATGCGAATAGCTGCACTCTTACTGTTTCTTCTTCTGATTTCTCAGCTTGCACTAAAGGCGCAAGACCTTAACTCAGCTCAAGGCCACTTGGATCAATTGTGCAGTGCACCGATGTCCGGGAGAGGTTATGTTGATGGTGGCGATTCAGTAGCTGCAGCATACATTAAGTCTGAATTTATCCGTATGGGTTTAGAGCCATTGGGGCAGGACTTTTATCACCGTTTTCAACTCAATGTGAACACCATTCCTCAGTGTCAATTGCGCATTGACGGTCAAGAAAAAGAAGCCGGCATAGACTATGTTCTCAGTCCCTCATGTCCGTCTGTGGAAATAAAAGGTCATCTGTACAACATCCCGCTTGAACTAATGCAAACAAAGAGGGGAAGGAAAGAAATAGCCAAAAAGGTCAAAAAAGGTGCTATCCCGGTCTTGCCATTAGTTGATCATAAGAATGAGCTCCACATGGAATCCATGAGAGAACTCAAAGAATGCATAGAAGCTGAACTGTGGGTTGTACAAAAAGAAAACTTGGTATGGAGTGTTGCCCGCATGCAGTCAGAACAGGCTGAATTGTGGATTCCTGCTGAGCAGTCGATAGATGATTCATCCTATTTAAATCTTCGGGTAGAAGCAGAGTATTTGGAAAACTATGCCTCACAAAATGTAATAGCCTTTATTCCGGGTACCATCTACACGGATAGTTTTATCATTCTTTGCGGACATTATGATCACCTTGGCAAGATGGGGAATGCGGTTTATTCCGGAGCCAATGACAATGCAAGCGGCATTGCTATGATGCTTGATATGGCGAAGTACTTCATGATTAATCCTCAGCCATACAGTATAGCCTTCATTGGGTTTGCGGGAGAAGAAGCTGGTTTGGTGGGTTCCTATCATTTTGTTCAGTCCCCTCCAAAAATATCTCCGATGGACCAAATCAAATTCGTTTTTAATATGGATCTCATGGGCAATGGCGAAGCAGGAGCCACTATAGTCAATGCTACTCTCTTTCCTGAACATTTTGAGCGGCTCAATAACATAAATATGGAGAAGGCTTACCTCCCAAAGTTAAAGAAGCGAGGGAAAGCAGCCAACAGCGACCACTATTTCTTTAGTGAAGCAGGTGTCCCTAGTTTTTTTATGTACACCATGGGTTCATATACACATTATCATATTCCCCAAGACAATTGTCAAGAATTGAGACTTGGGGCGTACTACGAGCCGTGTTTTCAGCTGATACGCGATTTTATCCTAGATCTAAATAAACTAAATTAGTAGTCAGAATGGCCGTACTGAATTTTGTAAATTCCTTTATGTCTTGGTACCTCAAAAAGAGAGTCCAAAGTCTTGAATCTACAATGAATCGAGGTGCAGAGGTGCAAATGGAGACTTTCCATGAACTGCTGAATCAATTTAAAAAGACCAGCTTTGGAGGGGATTATGGAGCAGGCGATATACAAAACTTTGCACAGTTCAAGTCAAGAGTCCCCATACAGACATACGACCAAATTAAGCCATATATCGAGCGCTGCATGAAAGGCGAACAAAGAGTACTGTGGCCCGGTGAAATTAAGTGGTATGCAAAATCTAGCGGCACAACTTCTGACAAGAGTAAGTTCATCCCCGTGAGCTTTGATGCGCTGAATGAGTGTCAGTTCAAAGGGAGCAGAGACGTTATTGCCTATTACTATCACGACCACCCCAACGCAAAGGTATTTCAAGGCAAGGGTCTGATTATAGGAGGAAGTCACCAGGTCAATGAGCTATCAGCAAGTTCATTCTATGGTGATCTTTCTGCGGTAATGATGAACAACCTTCCCTTTATAGCCAATTATCTGGCTACCCCATCCATGGATATTGCCTTGATGGATAATTGGGAGGAGAAGCTCGCTAAGATCATTGAGGTTACCCATCAAGAAGATGTGACCAATATTTCCGGAGTGCCAAGTTGGACCTTGCTTATCATCAAGGGCTTGCTTGAACGGACGGGGAAATCAGACCTCAAAGAAGTATGGCCGAACTTAGAACTATACATCCATGGCGGGGTGAACTTTGCTCCATACAGGGCACAGTTTGACCAATTAATTTCTCAAGGTGGAATGAACTACCGCGAGACCTTTAATGCTTCGGAGGGGTTTTTTGGTGTTCAAGATGCTGAAGGCGAGGATATGCTGCTGATGCTGGATTATGGAATATTCTATGAATTTGTTCCAATGGAAGAATTCGGCAAAGACAGCGCCAAAACGCTATGGCTGGACGAAGTTGAATTGAACAAGAATTATGCTATGATCCTAAATACAAATGCAGGATTGTGGAGATATGTGTTGGGTGACACCATTCAATTCACTTCTAAAAACCCATACAGAATTCGCATAAGTGGTAGAACAAAATTGTTCATTAATGCCTTTGGCGAAGAACTCATGATTGACAATGCAGAAGCGGCTATTCAGGCAACACAATCCCGATGTGATTGCTTAGTGTCTGAATTCACGGCAGCTCCAGTCTATTTGGGAACGGACAATAAAGGATGTCATGAATGGCTAATTGAATTTGACAAGGAACCACTAAATCTAGAAGCCTTTACAACTATTCTGGATGAAGAGCTCAAAGAACAGAACAGCGATTATGAGGCCAAACGCCAATCTGACCTGGCCCTTCTGAAACCAAAGATAAACATTTGCCCGCCAGGCACGTTTTATGAATGGATGAAAGCCAAGAATAAACTAGGAGGTCAACACAAAGTCCCACGATTGTCCAATGACAGAAAAATTTTAGAGGACATACTTACCTTTGCGGCATTAAAACAATGAAAAACATATTTCTATTTATAGGTATGCTGGCTCTGGCCACAGCATGCAATCAATCCAGCTCAGCACAAAGTGTAGAAGCCAATGAATTCAAGGCAAAACTGGAAAGCAGCGAAAACAAGATATTACTAGATGTAAGAACACCTCAAGAATTTAATGTAAGTCACATTGAAGGGGCCATTAACATAAATATCTACGACCGTAATTTTGAGGGCCAAATTCAAGAACTGGATAAAAACAAAACCGTTTTTGTCTATTGTAAATCAGGGGGAAGAAGCGGTGAAGCAACTAAAACTTTGCAAAAGAATGGTTTTGAGGTCTATGACCTCAATGGTGGCCTTCTGAAGTGGCAATCCAACGGTTTAGAGGTGGAAAGAGGTAAAACTAAGCCACCAGTACCAACGTATAGCTTGGATCAATATTCAGAACTCATTGACACCAGCGGTCTAGTTTTGGTTGATTTTATGGCTGAATGGTGTGGGCCGTGCAAGCAAATGGCCCCCAGTATTGCAGAACTGAAGAAAGAATATGCCGAAGGTCTAACCGTACTTAAAATTGATGTTGACAAGAATCAATCACTATCTCAATACTTCCAAATCAATAGCATTCCCTTAGTAAAGGTTTATAATGATGGAAAGCTGGTTCACGACCAAGTTGGTTATCACAGCAAAGAACAATTGCTAGAGGTTCTTAAACCCTATCTTTAAGACGGGAAAGCATCCCAACCCTGTGCTTTAAGAGGGTGTTCTACACCTGACTTTGTTATCAATACCGCACCTTCTGATTTGGGAGCGCAATATCCAATGACACTGACATCCATGGAATTTTTCACTTTGTCATAATCCGCCTGCTTCAATGTAAACAAGAGCTCATAGTCTTCACCGCCACTTAATGCATACAATGTTGGGTCCATATGAAGCTCCCTGGCTGTGTCATAGGTCAATTGGTCAATGGGAATCTTATCCTCGTAAACTTTCATACCTATCTCAGAAGCTTCGCACAAGTGGAAGACTTCGCTCGCCAATCCATCTGAAACGTCAATCATGGAAGTGGGTCTAATTTCCAATTCCTCAAATAGCTCAATTACATCCGTTCTGGCTTCCGGCCTCAACTGTCTTCCGATGATGTAGTCGTAGCCCTCTAGGTCTGGTTGCATTTCCGGTTGCTCCATAAATACCCGCTTTTCTCTCTCTAACATTTGCAGCCCAGCATATGCCCCCCCCAGATCGCCACTCACGCACAACAGGTCTCCTTCAGACGCCCCTGCCCTTTTTATTACGGCCTCTTTGTTGGCCACCGTGCCAATGGCGGTGACGGATATGCACAGCCCTTGTGGAGCTGTGGAAGTATCCCCGCCAATTAGATCAATATTGTACTTTTCACAAGCGGCATAAATGCCCGAGTAAAGCTCTTCTACAGCTTCAAGAGTGTACTTACTGCTCATGGCTACAGAAACCAATATCTGCTTAGGAATGGCATTCATAGCACAGATATCAGAAAGATTAACCACAACGGCCTTATACCCCAAATGCCTCAGTGGTGTGTACATTAGGTCAAAATGTACATTCTCAACCAAAAGGTCAGTGCTTATTACTTCTAATCCCTGATTTTCAAGAAGAGCGGCATCATCACCAACTCCAATTACGCTGCTTTCATGCTTCAATTTGAATTCGCCGGTGAGTTGTTTAATGAGTTTGAACTCGCCTAATTGATCAAGGGGTGTCTTTTCTTTATTCTCGAACATGGAAGCCGCAAAGGTCTGCCTTTTTTTGAAATAGCTTTGCCATGTGATTAATTGGCTAAACTCACTCCTTCAGTTTTGCATACCGCTTTATTGTCCTTGCTGCCATGGGCTAATCACATCCAACCGACGCAGCATCTGTCTCAGCTGTGAAATTGACCTTCCTGTACTGGAGATTGTGAATCTCCACTCAAACCCAATCTCAGACGTATTCTGGGGCAGATTGAAACTGGAGTGGGCATATAGTTACCTCAGAATGAAGAAAGACGGAATGGTTCAGTCACTGATACATTCCATAAAGTACAAGAACAATAAACGCTTGGCTAAAGACTTGGGAGAAGCATTGGCATTATCTATTAGCTCACAAGCCAAGTTTTCAAAGCCCGATTTCATTATTCCAGTTCCGCTCCATCCCAAAAAACGGCGAAAACGAGGGTACAATCAATCTAGCCTTATTGCCCTGGGTATGAATCGCGTTTGGGGTACTAAAGTATTAGATGATGTGTTGATCAGGGTAAAGAATACCCAGACACAAACTACAAAAAACAGGATCCAGCGCTGGGCCAATACAAGAGAAGCTTTTAAGCTGCAGAATGCTGAGCAGATAAGAAATTATCGCATCCTTCTGATTGATGATGTTCTGACTACCGGTTCCACGCTTGAAGCCTGTGCCAATGTATTAGGTGAAATAAAAGGAATTAAAATGTCTATAGCAACAATTGCCTTTGCTCCCTAATTTAGGATCAACTTCTTGGTAAAGGATTCATTTACTTTTAAGAAGTATACCCCAGACTCATATTCAGAGCTTTCAACTCTGATAGATTCCATTGCATTAAGTTGAAATTCTGCAACCACTTGACCTATGGCATTTACCATGAGAATGCTCAGATGCTCTACCCCTTGATTCTCAAGCTGGAAGTATTCTTGAGCTGGCATAGGACTAATCTTTAATACGTCCGCCGGCGCAGTTAGAACTGGAGTTCTTGCGCTTCCTCCAATCTGGCTACATACCGTATTGGTAATGATGGGTTCATTGAATGTCCCCTCTTTATAGCTGTAAAAGATTTTTGCTTGGTTGCAAATGGATTCCCCTTTAACTAGAGTGTTGTCTTGAAGGTATACCTTGAAATCCAAGAAACCTTCAGACTCTGATCCAGTACTGTTGTCTAGATCAATGTCTTTGTATTCCCAGATGAACTTGTATTGCCAATTCCCGTTTGCAAGTATGGTGTATTGCGCTGGTAGTGATTTGCAATCATGACTGTGTAAATATTCCATGCCTTTTACACTAGGAACAATTTTATCATCAAGTACATCTACAATTTTCACCTCTAATGCCGTGGATGTTCCCAGATTCTTAAAGCCTATCTTGTAATTCATGAATTCCTCATCTTCGCTAATGAATTCACCATTATTGCAATGCTTTTCATTAACCAAGGTACTTCCAGTCTTGTACTTGATTCTGCTGTTGTTGTTGCTTTGATCAACATCGGTCTGACCCGAAGCAGTAATCAAGGCGGTACTTATTTCAAACTCTTGATCAATATCCGTCTCAAAGTCCACATAAAAACAGAGCTTGGATTCCGCTTGCAAATCTAGGGTCCAGCTTGCTTTTCCAGATTGATAACTATCGTAGGGGCGCTCAGAACTGAAATTGGTAATGCTTTGGTCGTGATTAAGTTCTAGAACAGCGTCTTCCAAGTCTGCGCTACCTAAATTGCGTGCACATACCAAAACTCTCTTTTGTTGACCATTTTGGTGAGTGTAACTCTGATTGTCTGTCAACCAACTTGAAGCATCCACAATGCCTGATTGTTGCTTGACTCCGAGCTCATAGCCTTCAAACACTGCGAGCTCATCAATGCTAATATTTATATCTGAACAAGTTGATTCCCAACTTCTTATCGAGCTAGCATTCAAGCTGTGCTGTCCTTCTAAAGCTGGAACATGCAGCATTCCGTTCTTATCACTCAACAGCAATTCAATCTCTTGATCTAAAACCAATGGGTAATTTGAAATATACTCCTCGTCTTGGTCCTTAATACAGTCGCCATCCTTGTCATGATAAACAGAGGCTACAATCATGGCGTGCTGAGACAATTCGCCAACTCCATTGATTCTCTTTCCATCGGAGAAAGCTCCACCTATGAACAATTGTTCATCGTTGGAACCTAGGGTATTAATATTCTCAACATTAAGATCCAATTCTTTCCAAGACTCGCCGTTGTATTCCAAAAGTTCAACACTGGAATTATTTGCATCCTCAATATCACCAATGGCGTATAATTTGCCTTGCGATTCGGCAAATGCCTTGATGTTGTTCACTGTGTAGTTCTCAAGTCCTTCAGAGATGTCTTGCCACGAAGTTCCCATTTGAACTTTGATCTGTTCGGTATTGAAGCTATTGCTTCCGTATACAACCAATTCATCATTGTAGATACCTATCGTATTATTCGTACTTAAAAATGGTGGGAAGGCCGTATTCTGCCATACATTTCCATCCCATTCTACCATACTCACTATTCCTACAGAAGGACTGGTAAATGATCCGGTAACATAACTCTTTTCGTGCAGGGTGATGGAACTGCTGAACTTATCTGTATTGATGTTCCTGGTAATCAAGTTCCCCTGATATTCCCAACTGCTACCGTCAAGTTTCAGTACATTATGGTATGCGGTATCGCCGCTGAAAATACCTACCAGCTCGATATCCCCTTTGAGATCTAATATTTCATGAAGCACCAAGGCATTGTTAACTACTGAATCCGAATGGTCTGTCCATTCTGATCCCGTCCATTGAAGGATGTAGTTGGGGGCATCAGGAGCCAGATCTAAGGTGTGTTCCGCTACCAGATAAATGTCCCCTTGTATGCTTTTGATGTCTTTTAGCACAAGCATGCCATAAGCATTTGCACCCAGTTTCGGGAGAGGTGGTTGAGGCAACCTAAACCAGAAATCTCCATTCCACACATCTACTTGAATTTGACTGTCCGTATCAACCGAAGCAACAGCTACACCACTACTGTGGGCGGAAATGTCGAGCGCTTCTCCTTCGATACCATAACCCAAGGGGCTCACCACTTGTGCAATACCCGCAAAGCTGAGCATGAACAGTATAGATATGTATAGGAGTCTTCTCACTAGTTCTTACCTAGAATTATTTTTGTGCTGAGGTTAAATCCATAAGTATAAGGCCTGATATCCACAGCCGAGCTATTATCGGTTATGGAGCCAAGATTCATACCAAATACAGGTTCAGCACCTATTACAAAGTTCTTAATATTATAGTATAGTCCACTGCGTACAGAGGCTGCAAAGTTTGATTTCTTAAAGAATGTAAGTTCATCTAAGTCTCTCAACTCCAGATAAGTATAATCTGCTTTCTTTCCTAATGTATTGGTTAACAACATGTAAGACCCTCTAACCTCATGCCTTAGTTGCCATCTTGGACTCAATTGTTGACGGTATCCTGCTTTCAATGGAATGTCTAAAAAGTGATAGACATTTGACCCACGATGATTGATATCGACATAGGCAAGGGGATTTAATTCAAAATAGCCATCAATTGCCGTTTGAGTGGCATTTAATTGAGGGGCATCTGTGATGGTATAATTGTAATCTATACTTTCAGTTTGTTTAGTCCAGCCCAGTCCAAACCCTATATAGAACCCGCCAGCAAAGTGTCGGTCTAAATGAATATGTTGATCTGTGGAGAAGCCCGCAGATTCACTGCTTTGAACAATATCAAAGAATCTTTGATGAATAAGTCCTCCCCATTGTCCGTCTGCGCTTAGGTTTTTATTTGACAATGTTGGGGTAAAGGAAACGCCTAACTCCCACCATGCAGTCGAACGCAGGGACTTAGGTATGATGTTACCTTCATTAATATCTTTTACTTCTGACCATTCTGGATCTGCATACTTCATCTGTGGTATTTCCACTTCAACTATTGCCAATAAATCTGCAAATGAAGGCTCAATTTGAGTAGCTTCATTGGTAATCTCTTTATCTACTTGATCTTCTTCAAGTTCAACAACATCATCGTACAAAGTTTGCTGCTCAATTACAAGCAATCGGCCATCTGTACTTGATGATTCTGTATTAACCAGCTCTTGTAAAGCTTGTCCCCTATCTTGTGCGATGGGTTCTATTTCTTCTTCAATGATCTCAGGTAATTCAAGCTCGGGTTGAGTATTCTCAATATTGAACTTTTCTTCTGCCACGCTTGGCACCTCATTAGATAAAGGTGCCCAAAGCACACCGACAGACAGCATAGCAATTAAAGCGAGAGAGAACCACATGGCGTAAATGCGGTCCTTTCTCTGCTTTAATTTCTTTGCAATTGCAAGCCAATCATCCGAGGAAACATCGGCAGCGTAATTACCGTTCCCCAGTGAAGATCTTAGCAAATCATCGATATGACGTAATTTATCCAATCCTAAACCTCTATTTCAATTTTTCGTTGAGCAATTTGCGTGCACGGGATAAACGACTTTTAGATGAACCTTCGGAGATGCCCAGCATTTTGGAAATCTCTCGATGCGATAATCCATCGATGGCGTACATATTAATCACCACTCGATAGATCTCAGGTAATTCCTGAACCGCGGCTAAAACCTTTTTTGGATCCCTTTCCTCAATCTCTTCCTCTTTTATATCCACTAGGTTTTCATCTAACTCGGAATGATGGTATTTCTTTCTGGCCTGTCTAAAACTGTTCAGCGCCAGGTTTATGAAGATTCTGGTCATCCAGGTATCTAACCTGCTCTGACCTCTAAACGTCTTAATCTTAGTCAAGACTTTAAAGAAACCTTCTTGAAGCAAATCCTTCGCATCTTCCTGATTCTTACAGTAGCGAAGGCAGATTGCCATCATTCGTCCCGCATACTTGTCAAAGAGCTCTTTTTGGGCTAATTGATCGTTCTTCTTGCACCTCTTTATGAGTTCGTCCTCACTGATCAATGTAGCCTTGTTTTAAATTAGACACGGAATTGTCTGATGGTTGCAACAAAATTCAAAAAAAAAGGGGGACTTAATAGCCCCCCTTGATTTTATTGTTCTTTTATGATTACTGGTTCAGCATCACTTTCTTAGTGACCACTGTTCCGCGTACTTGCATTTTCACGTAGTAGAAACCGTTTGCATTACCGCTCAAGTCTACATCGTAGGCTCCTCTGGAGATGCTTCCGCTTACTACTTCACTCACTTTCTGACCCATCGCATTGTAGATGTCTACACTGATCTCTTCGTTCTCAGGTAGGTCTACGCGGATTGTGAACAATCCTGTCGTTGGGTTTGGTGATACACTCATCAAGTCTTCAAGTGACAACTCATCGATTCCGACTTGTAGTTCGCTTCTAGATACCACTACATATAGTGTAAATGGATCAGATTCGTTACCTGAGTTATCATACGTTCTGAAGGTTGCGGTATACAATCCTTCTTCGTAAGTATTGATGTCTGTGTAAATCAATTCTGCATTTGCACGTACATCATCCGGTGAATCGTAGTTGTCCGAATATACCAGACGCTCTTCAGCTGCAAATGTTGAGTATAGTCCAACTCTTACAATTGAACCGTTCTTACCGCTGATTTGAGGTGCTTCAGTATCAACAACCTTCACATATCTGGTTCTGGTTGCGATGTTACCCGATGCATCCGTTGCCGTATAGGTGTCTTGGTAAGTACCCAATACGAATGGATTTACATTGCTGGTCATCGTCAAACTGATCTGTGTGGTGTTGTACAGATTATCACTGGCCGTAGCGTTCACTGGATTGTAGTTCGTGTTCACTTCATGCCATACCGTATCCAAGGTGTGAAGATCAATCACCGGTGGCTCATAATCCTCAACTACATACCTGATTACCTGTACCGTGGTGTTACCACTCTCGTCGGTAGCCGTATAGGTTACTGCAGTCGCTCCCTTGAAACGTGTGTCTACACTCGCTTCCATTCCGATACCCGGCGTGGCGGTTACCGTTAGGTTGTTGCCGATGCTGTTGTAGTTGTCACTGAAAGATGTTACGTCAACAAACACATTCTGCAACTGTACATCCACGATCCAAATCGATGGATTTGTTCCGTCTGGATATGCACTGGCATTGGTGATCATCGGTGCCTCTGTATCTACTACATAAATCGTTCTGGTTACCTCTGAGCTGTTGCCCTGAGCATCCTGTACGTAATAGGTCACTACATAAATCCCCAATACGTTCACATCTACACTTCCAGTTACTACTATCGCTCCATCTAAGTTGCCGTCTTTGGCATCCGTAGCTGTCGCTCCCGCATCCGTCCATGCTGATCCTACTTCTATCGTATCCACTGCAGCACCATTCAAGGTAATTACTGGTGGGGTCTGATCCACTACAACATATACTGTTCGGGTTACACATGGAGCTTCATTGCCCGATGCATCCTCTACACAGTATGTTACTTGGTATATACCCGTCAAACTCTCGTTTACGTTAGATGTGGTTACAATCTCTGAGGTGATGTCTCCTTGACTTGGGTCATACGCCATCGCTCCTAAATCTGAATAAATCGATCCTTGCTCTACGTAAACCGTATCGTCGCCGTTCAACGTTATCCATGGATCGTCGCCGTCATTCACCACTCGCACTGAATAGTCCTCGAACTCTCCAATCCTGTTGGCATTGGCTACGCCACTACTCGCTCCACATGGCTCGTTTGGATCCGTACCGTAACTCACACCTACACGCATGATCGTATTCGCCTCAAATGCATTGGCCGCATTTGGTACGATGATGTCTCCATCCCATGTCAGGCTTGTTCCCGTAGCTTGACTTGCTACTTCCTCACCCGCATCGTCAAAGTCTCCATCAACGTTCCAGTCGACCCAGATCTTTCTGCTCATTGGGTTGGTGTTGGTCGCTCTGTCTACCTCAAAGTTATATGTGCCTCCAAAGTTCAACTCGATCGTACCTAAGTCCGTGAAGTTCTCATAGTCAACTCCCGTCATGCTCTCGTTCTCGTATACCGTACCCGTTGACTCCTCTGTCAACATTACTCGGGATATACCCACGTCTGAACTGGTCGTTACACTGATGATCGGTCTACAGTGATCCACTACGATGATGTAGTTGGCCTTGATTGCTGTGTTCTCACTTGATGTGGAATCCACCACATTGTATGCCTTACACTGTACCGTATACTTACCCGGTGAGGAGAAGGTGAACGTACGCTCATCCAATGCATTGCTGATGGGTGCCTCCGCTGTTACTCCTGTATTAGGGAAGATAGTGAACTCCCACATGTTTGCCTTATCACTCATGGCTGAGAAGGTTACCGTCTCTCCAACGCGTGGCCTTCTGTTGTCAGCAACAAAATCAATGAATGTTGGTGAACCTGGGTGTACTACCGTGATGCCTAAAGTCTTAGTGTCTGTCTGGCCATCGCAAGTGGTTACCTTCAAGCTTACCGTATGGGCGCCATTGGTCAAGAATATCTGATTTGGAAGATCCTTGCTGAAATAATTGGTGCCATCTATCGTCCACTCATAACTGGTGTTTCCTTCGTCGTTCTCTGAGGTATTGGTGAAATCATACCATACCGCATTGACCAAAGTGTCATTGGTGATCGCGCCATTGTTGCCCGCTATCTCAAAATTAGCTACCGGTGCAGCTCCAGATCCCGTTACACTTGTCCAGTTGGCTATAAAGCCTGAATCCGTGCTTCCAGTACTAGAGTTCCACAACAAATACAACAATCCCGAATTACTCGTGATTGGTCCCGTTGGTGCGTTGCCCTCCGTAAATCCGTCACCTGGGTGAAGCGGTGTACCTAGCGCATTTACTCCATCGTATATCTTCAAATTCGCATTGCTCAATAACTTGAACTGTGCAAACTCCAAGGTAACGCTGGTCGCTCCACATGGGGCAATCAATGCCTCCAAGTTCGCCTCTGGTACCGTATAGTCATTGAACGGTCCGCCCTTGTCATACAAAGTTCCGGTCTCCGCCGTAATGATATTGGCTGGTAAACTCGTCTCTGGACCCATATTAAAGGACGTCTTAGTTACCTCGATGTAATCCGTCTTGCAGCTCACCGCTGAAGATCCAAGTCCGTTACTAGACTGTAAGCATACTGTCCACAATCCGCGGTCAGGGAATAGCTTAGGGAATCCAATTGGATTGGTACCCGTAAAAATCGTAGGGTTCCTGTTTACATATGGATCGCCGCCCTGTAGGTCGCCCAAATCCAAATAGTCTATCGTGTCCGTGCCGTTGGTCAAATACCAGTTCCAATAGGTCGCCCCGTTTGAACTCAAATCAATCAACTGAAATACATCAAACAACTCAACCACATTCTTCGTAGCTACAAAATCAGCTACCGGTGGGGCTGTTGGATTAACAATCTCAATGGTCTTGGTTGTTGAATCTGTTCCTGCACAATTGTAATTACGCAGCTTAACTTCATAGGTTCCCGTTGCAGTGTATATGTGCTCTGCATTAGCTGAAATGTAGTCATAGCTACCGTCGTTGTCAATGTCCCATGAACTAGTGATGTTCCCCTGAGAACCATTGGTCATTTGTACGATAGTACCCACAAAGGCCGTGTCTGGAAGGAAAAAGTCAGAGCTGATCCCCGTTGCCAAGGCAAGATCCATTGCAAAATCTTCAGTTTCTCCATAATATCCTTGGGATTGAGATTGACTTGCAGTCCACCTATAAGCAGTTGAATTTCCGTAATTAGACCTAACGCGCATTCTTGTAGGGTCTGTACTTACAGAACATGGAACAGTAAAAGTCCAAGATCTTGTTGTTCCTGGATTGATGTTGATACCCGATGTTGGAGTAACAAACTCAGAACTCTCATAAGATCCATTTGCATTGAAGTCAATCCAAACACCAATGTAGGTGCGAACTGAACTATTCAATACATTATCTACACCAACCGTTATGGTGTATTCGCTACCCGACGACAGGGTAAAGGCTGGTTGAGACTCTATAACGCTAAAGTGACCGCCTGTTACAACTGTTCCGTTAGGACGGTTGTTACAACCGTCTCCGGCTTTAGAGTATAGCACATTGCCTTGTGCATCTGCAATTTCTACAGATTCAATTGTACTGTACCTATCGTAGTTGTTACTACCATTGGTCCATTGACAACCATACGTATGCGTGGTTGCTGTGTACTGCGCTGAGGCCGCAAGGCCAAACAGCATGAAAAAGGCCGAAAGTACGGCAGTTTTCATCCATAATTGTCGAAAGCTTTTTTCTAATAAGGTAATTGTTTTTTTCATAAATTAACGTCTTGTGTTACACTAAATTTGCTATAGTTCACCTATAGACAGCTGCCAAATCTATTAATTTAGATACGCGTTTACAAAAAGGTTGCATCATTTTTTTCGAAAAACCTCACTTAAGACATTCAAATGAAGTTGGTGAAGCCCATTAACATAGCTTAATTTCGCATTCAATGAAACTTTTCAATAATCGCAAGTTCTCAGTGCTGTTGGCGTGTCTAGCATTTTTAACTGCTTGTCAAGATGAACCAAAAGAGGAAGTAGGCGACATCAACTCAAGAATTTTAATCGAATGCAATAAAAATTTAACCAATGCACAGGTCGAGAGGCACTTTACGCCTCCAGTTGCGGCGAGAAATTATGCCTATCCAAATATTGCAGCCTATACAGCATTGGAACCCTTCCATACAGATTATATCAATTTGTCAGGGCAACTCAACGAAATGGATATTCGGATTGTTCCAGATAGTACTCTGATTTACAATTTAGAACTTGTCGCCTTCAACGCATTCACCGCAGTTTCTCTGAAACTGGTTTATAATGACACCTTGGTATCCAATTATAGAGCAGCTAAATTGGATGAAATTAAATCCAATTTGGATCCTGTAGTTTTTAAAAACAGCATGGAATACAGTTCTCAAGTGGCAGAAGCTATTCTGGAATGGGCAGACTCGGATATGTATAAAGAAACTAGAAATTTTGGAGAATTTGCCCCAGCGGATCCCGATGGCTTTTGGCAACCCACATCCCCTGATTATATGCCTGCCATTGAACCGCATTGGAGCGAAATCAGACCGTTTGTATTGGACTCTGCCAACCAGTTCGAGCCAGAAAGACCCACAGCTTACGATGTTTCTCAAGAAAGTGCATTCTACAATGAAACCTTAGAGGTACTGGAAACCGTTAATAATGCTGACTCCATCAAAACCTCCATTGCACAATTTTGGGATTGTAACCCTAACATTTCGCACCATCACGGTCACATGATGTATTTTCTACAAAAGATATCTCCAGGTGGCCATTGGGTACATATTGCCCTACAATCTCTAGATGCAGAGGATATGAGCTTGATGCAAGGTGCCATGGTCATGGCAGGAGTGTCTTTAACCCTACACGATGCATTTATTGCCTGTTGGACTGAGAAGTATAAGAGCAATTACATTAGACCCGAAACGGTGATCAAAGAATATATAGATAAAGATTGGGAGCCCATATTGCAGACCCCGGCCTTCCCAGAATATCCCAGTGGTCATAGTGTGGCTTCCGCATCTGCTGCAACCTTTCTCAGCTCAATTGTAGGGCAGGATTATCATTTCATTGATTCAACCGAGGTTCCTTATGGTTTGCCTTCTAGAGAGTTTAACTCTTTTCGAGAGGCTTCTAATGAAGCTGCGATTAGCAGGCTGTATGGAGGAATTCACTTCATGCCGGCCATTGATAATGGCATCACCATGGGAAATCAAGTAGGTGAATTGATTTTGAATAACATCACTTTTAAAAAATAAAATGAATAAGTATATCACACTTGCATTATTGGTTGTCTTTTCATCCTGCGGAGAAAAGAAGAAGAATGAGCGTCAAGAGTCAAAGATGTTTAAACTGCTTTCCAGCGCGGAAACGGGCATTGACTTTATCAATGAAGTCATAGAAACGGATGAAATGAATATTGAAACCTATGAATACATATATAATGGCAATGGGGTTTCAGTTGGAGACATTGACAGGGATGGTCTACTCGATGTATTCTTCTCTTCAAATCAAGGGGATTGTAAACTATACAGAAATCTTGGCGAATTCCAATTTGAAGACATTACCGAGCAAGCTGGAATATCTACCTCTAACTTCTGTACGGGAACCGTGATGGCAGATGTAAATAATGATGGGTTCATGGATATCTATGTATGCAAAGACAATCCATTTTTTAGTGATGAAGAGCGCGAAAACTATATGTTCATGAACAATGGGGACGGAACATTTACCGAGTCCGCTGAAAAAATGGGCATCAATAACAATGGTTTCAGCAGTATGGCCAGCTTCTTTGATATGGATAACGATGGCGATTTAGATCTATTCGTAGGCAATCACCCCATAAACTTTGAGGATGATATCCGGAAATTCAGCGTACATGAGATCAACGAAGCCAGAAGTACTGACCGCTTATTCAAAAATAATGGCGACGAGACTTTCACTGATGTTACTGAAGAAGCAGGTGTGGGGTCGCATAGTTTTGCATTGAGCATTGCCTCAACAGACTTTAACCGCGATGGATATACAGACCTTTACGTCTGTAACGATTACTTCGGTCCAGACTTCTGTTACATAAATCAAGGAGATGGGACATTTGTAGAATCGCATAAAGAGTACTTCAAACACACGAGTACCAATGCCATGGGAAGTGATGCTGCAGATTTTAACAATGACGGACTGGTGGACCTCACCGTATTGGACATGCTACCCCAAGACAATTACCACCGCAAATTGCTTACTGGTCCTTCCAATTTTGACTTTTACATCATTCGGTTACAAGAAGGTTATGGCCATCAGAACATGAAGAACACTTTGCAATTGAATACGGGAGAAAAGGAATTTAATGAGATTGCGTGTTACAGCGGAACGATAGCAACAGATTGGAGCTGGGCTCCTCTTTTTGCAGATTATGACAATGATGGTTGGAAAGATCTCTATGTTACCAATGGATACTATAGAGATGTAACCAATATGGACTTTGTTAATTATCAGGCAAATTTTCTGAAAAAGAACAATCGCAATATGACCATCAATGAGTTGGCTGAGCAGTTGCCGAATAAAAGAACAGCAAACTACGCCTACAAGAATGAGGGAAATCTCAAATTTTCTGATGTCAGTAGAGATTGGGGTCTGGATGAAAAGACCGTTTCAAATGGCGCAGCCTATGCTGACCTTAATAACGACGGTAAGCTGGATCTGATCGCCTGTAACATGAATCAACAGGTGAGCATTTATAAGAATTTCGGTGCCGGAGACAACTTCATTCAATTGGAACTTGAAGGATCTGAGAGCAATCGAATGGGTTTGGGGTCCAAAGCAACAGTGTTCCAAGGTGAAAGCATCCAATATGCCGAACTGTATACGGTACGAGGATACAATTCTTCTGTATCTCCCTATTTACACTTTGGCCTCGGTTCTTCTGATCTTATAGACTCTATACGTATAGATTGGCCTTCTGGGAAAACGAGTGTGCTTCTGAAGCCTGAGATCAATCAAAAGCTAATAGTAAAAGAAACTGATGCAATTATCCGAAATGGCGAATACATTGAAAACAGCAATTTCCTGTTCAGCGATGTTAGTGCTGAAGTGCTCGGGGAAATAACTCATGTTGAAACTGGATATGTGGATTTTAAACGCGAACCGCTACTCCCTCACATGTTCTCTAAACGAGGCCCAGGCTTAGAAGTAGGTGACCTAAATGGCGACGGTTTGGAAGATTTCTTTTTAAGCGGAACGGCTAAATATCCTTGTCAAATGTACCTTCAGCAAAAGGCTGGCAACTTTAGTCTCAAACAGGGGCCATGGTTAAACTTAAGTCAAACTGAAGTGGTAGATGTTGCTTTTTTTGATGCAGACAATGACGGAGACCTTGATTTGTACTTGGCAAGTGGAAGCAATGAATTTCAAAATCCCAATGATCCACTATACCAAGACATCCTATACCTTAATGATGGTGCCGCTAACTTTTTAGCATCTGATTTACTCCCGAAGTTAAATATTAACACCGCTTGCGTAGAAGTTGCAGATATAGATGGCGACAACGACCTGGACTTATTTATTGGAGGGAATGTGATAGCCGGTCAATACCCAAAACATCATCCCAGCTATTTTCTAATGAATGAAAACGGAAAGTTTACAATCAACCAAGCAGGATGGGCCAAAGATTTGATGAATTTAGGCTTGGTGAACAAAGCCCGTTTTGCGGACATTAATGGAGATAACAAATTGGACCTTTTAATTGCGGGTGAATGGATGTCCATTAAAGCACTTTTAAATACAGGCTCAGGATTTGAGAATCAAAGTGCAACGCTAGGCTTAGATGGATACGTTGGATGGTGGAATTCAGTTGAAGCCATTGACTATGATCAGGATGGAGACTTAGATCTTTTTGCCGGAAACATTGGTTTAAATGCTCAATATATGGCTACAGACGACAAGCCTATAGTAGTTGACTTTGGAGATCTTGATGGCAATGGCAGTTTCGATGCTATGGTAAGCCAATACTATGGAGATGTTCTGGCTCCTATTTATTCCAAGGCAGAAATAAATGCACAAATGCGCTATTTCATGAATACGCATTATAAATTTTTTGAAGATTATGCTGTGACCAATACGTCTGAGATCTTAAAGAAACTCCCTGGAACAGCTACACGCTTGAGTGCAAATCATCTAGAGAGTACCCTTTTTGAGAATATTGACGGCAAGTATGTTGCGCGATCTCTCCCTGCAGATGCGCAATTTTCCCCTATCTATGATTTTCATTACCACAGTTCTACAGCTTCTGTTTTAGCCATTGGTAATTCATACGACAACAAAGTGGAACTTGGGTGGGTTGATGGTTTAAATGGACTGTATCTAGAACTTAGTGATGACGGAAAGTTGTCACATCGCAGGGCCACCGGATTCTATGTGCCAGAAGTAGCCAAGGGGATTAAACCCATTATGATTAATGGTGTTCAGCACTATTTGGTCAGTGTGAATCACGGAGAGTTGAAGCTATTTAAGGTACTCTGAAATTAGAGAGGGATTTCTTAACAGCACTTTAATTGAGCCAGTTCATTCTATCTGAATTTAGCATCTTTTACTGCAAAAAGAATGCTGTATTAGCCTTGTCCTTAGTACTCTTCAGCTATGAACTAGTAAGGTTTTTTCATGACTTAACAGTTACTAAAATTTACATCAAAAAAAAAGGGGGACTTAATAGCCCCCCTTGATTTTATTGTTCTTTTATGATTACTGGTTCAGCATCACTTTCTTAGTGACCACTGTTCCGCGTACTTGCATTTTCACGTAGTAGAAA
>JAHEKB010000171.1 GCA_024638525.1 Bacteroidota bacterium | reverse complement strand
GTTGGCAAAAATTATCACCTTGGCTCTGATAGCAATGACCCTAGCATTATTCTATTTTGGAGCCACAACTGGAATGAGAACTGCAAACTGGTTTCGACTAGCTGCTATCATATTACCTGGTACCCTTTATATGGTGTACAGAGTCTTCTTAACCAAGCCTGAGCTTTGAGCAATTTTTTCAATACAATTGCGGTTAAGAAACCATGAGCTTTGTTCATCCTTCATTTCTGTGGGCACTCGGACTGCTAGCCATTCCCATCATTATTCACCTATTCAATTTTAGGCGATATAAAAAGGTGGAGTTCAGCAATGTGCGAATGCTGAAAGAGATCAAGAGTCAAAGTAAAAGGACTAGGCAGCTCAAGAAATACTTGATACTGTTGAGCAGAATGCTTGCATTGGCCGCTTTGGTCATCGCTTTTGCCCAACCCTACCTTCGGGGCGATGAATCAGGGCAATCAGATGAATTAGTTACGCTGTATATCGACAATTCTCAAAGCATGAGTGCGATGGGCCAAGATGGACAATTGTTGGAGTCTGCCAAGCAACTTGCTCGGAGCTTTCTGAAGAATATGTCAGGCGGTCAGGAAGTCTTGATCCTCAGCAATGACTTTGCACAGCTAAAGTTGAGAAAAGCCGAAGAAGCACTCTCTTATATCGATGATATTGACATGAGTTCCAAGCCCAATTCTCTCACAGATCGTCTGCAAAACGCTAAGCAATGGCTTAGTCCATCTACCAATAAACTGGTCTGCTATGCGTTCAGTGATTTTCAAATCGAAAGGGATCCGCAAGAACTGGACAGCAGCATAAGGCTTTACACCATTCCCTTAAGGGCCGAGAACACAGAGAATATATCCATAGACAGCGTTTGGTTGGCAAATCCAGTAAATCGATTGGACAAGCAAATTGAGCTATATGTTCAACTCAGCAACCGAGGAACTAAAACCGTAAAAGGGGTCAATTTGAGCTTATTGATCAATGGTGCGAACCAAAGTTCAAGCAGTTTTGATATTGGACCGTCTCAAACCATATTGCAAGAACTACAATTCGGGAGTTCAAGTAGAGGATGGTTGAGTGGATCTGTTCTGATCAATGATCCCAATTTTCAGTATGACAACAGATACTATTTCAGTCTATTCCTAAAAGAGCAGCTCAGCGTTCTTCAATTGGGCCTTGAAGGCAAAAGTTTTCAATCTATCTTTCAAGACGAGTACATTAATCTGTCAGCCACCGATCCTGGAAACTTTGACTACGCGAGTATTGATCAATACGATTTGATCATACTCAATGAACTTCCAAGTCTCAGTCGTGGCTTGCAGAGACAATTAAGGGAGTATCTGAATTTAGGAGGCGGGGTCTTTTTTGTACCAAATTCCAACTTTATAGGACAGGACTGGTCTGATTTAGGTGTTTTGAGCTCGTCAGCTGAATTACAACCCAATTTGAGCTTGGATCCCAATGGCCTCCAACAGGCGTTCTACAGTTCAGCCTATGAGCGATTACCGAAACAAATTAAAATGCCTTTGGTCAAAAGAACTTTTAGGCTTCAAAGTAAGAGCTCAAATGTTCTACTAGCCACTAAGAATGGACTAGCCGTTTTATTGGAGAAACCCATCTCCAAGGGAAAACTGTATCAACTTTCTTTTCCTCTAAATCCAAGATGGTCCGATTTCACCAACCACGAATTATTGGTAATCAGCGCACTTAGAATGCTTTTTAGCACTGGGCAAACAGATCATCTGGCCTATGAACTCCAATCTGAAGAGCCGGTTGAATTAAGGGCTACCGATCTTGAGTTTCCCATAGAACTCAAAGGAGAAGGCTCGCAAATATTGTTGCAAGGCAGCAGCACCGGCAGTCAGCGTTTTTGGTTGAATGCCTCAATAGATAGAGCGGGTCACTACGGATTGTACCAAGGTGGAACCGAAGAAAGTAGCGCGGTAATCTCTTTAAACATTGCTCGTTCAGAGTCTAGCATGGAATTTCTCAGTCGTTCTGAATTAGTCGAGAACTTGGGACTTGAAATAGAAGAAGAATTTAGTTCAAAAGCAAGCCTTTTACACTGGTCGAGAAGTACTCAATCTAAGCCTCTGTGGAAACTGTTTATCCTCTTCTGTTTGATATTTCTACTGTTAGAGATACTTTTGTTGAGATTTATAAAATCGTAACATCTGTGCCAGCATCATTGCTTATCAAAAATGCGACTATCATTCACCCCGGGCACTCTAGGCATTTAAAGAAATCAGACCTCCTTATTAAAAAAGGAAAAATTGAGAAGATTGCTGCATCCATAAATGACAAAGCAACCGAGCTCAAGGGTGATTCACTATACCTTAGTGTGGGATGGCATGACATGAGAACCCACCTTTCAGATCCGGGTTTAGAGCATAAAGAGAGTATTCATCAATTGGCCAATACAGCGGCAAGAGGTGGATATACATCCTTCTCAACTCTGCCTAATACACTTCCGGTGATGGACAATAAGGGGGGGATACAATACGCCATCAATTCCAACAAAGGAGCCGCAAGTCAAGTATTTCCCTATGGAACGGTCTCAGAAGCTGGTGCGGGAAAAGACTTGGCAGAACTCTACGACATGCACCAAAACGGCGCTATTGCATTTACAGACGGTGACCTGAGTATGAACAGTGGCTTATTGCAGAAGGCCTTGCTCTATGTTCAAGCCTTTAATGGATTGATCATAAGTTTTGCCATAGATCCATCACTGCACAGGGATGGACAGATCAACGAATCTGCAGAAACGGTGAAGACTGGATTGAGAACTAGTCCTTCGCTGGCTGAGTACAGCTGTATTAAACAGCAACTTGACATATTAGAGTACACTGGGGGCCGGTTGCATTTCAGTTGTATAAGTAGCGCTGAATCGGTCAATTTGATTAAGCAAGCCAAGAAGAAAGGTCTTAATGTGAGTTGTGATGTTGGCATTTACAATCTCTGCTTCACAGACCGAGAGGCAAGCACTTTTGATTCAAACTTTAAGCTCTTACCGCCACTTAGAACGGAGAAAGACCGCAAGACCTTAATAAAAGGAGTAAACGAAGGAACCATAGATGCAGTGGTTAGCAATCACCACGCTCAGAATGCCGAGGTCAAAAATGTTGAGTTTGATTATGCAGATTTTGGTGCATTTGACCTCTCACTGGTCAGCAGCTTGTACGAAATGCATTTGAGTCAGGAAATAGATCGCACAAGCTTTGTCATGGCATGCAGCAGCAATCCAAGAAAGATCCTCGGACTTGAACAAAAAGAGATTAAAGTAGGGGCAGTAGCTGATCTCTGCGTATGGGATAGCGAATCTAAATGGAGTCCTCAAAATGCGCATAAAGGCTCTGAAGCGCGGAATTCACATCTATGGAAGAAAGAAGTACATGGAAAGGTAGTTGCCTGTATTCGAGCTTCTGACATAAACTTGTATTGACATGATAGAAAAACTTAAACCCGCAATCCGCATTGGATTAATCTATGGATTAATCACAACGGTCATCTTTCTTTTGGTTTGGGCCTTGGCCCCAGACATGTTTGGATCATTCTCATGGCTGATTACACAAGGGGTACTCATCATGTTGGCTTTGCCTATTGTCTTTATGATCATAGGTACGCGAGATACCAAAGCAAAAGCCAACGTTGAGCATTACAGTTATGGCAGTGCATTTACAGCCGCATTCACCGTTGCACTTGTTGCCAGTCTTTTTGGTCTGTTGTTCAATATCATCTTCTATACCGCTATCGATCCTGAATTCGATAATCGCGTTAAGGAAATGGTGATGGAGACCACCCAGGAACGTTTGGAGAATGCCAATTTAGACGACGATATGATAGAGGAGCAAATGAGCAAGGCAGAAGAGCGCATGGATAATCAAGCCGGTGTTAAAGGGAAGGTAAAAGGCACGCTGTGGGGATTGCTGTGGTTTGCTATACTTGCAGCACTGATAGCTATCGTTTATAAGGATAAGAAAACTCAGCCAACCAGCTAATTGGACATTTCCATTGTCATACCGCTTCTCAACGAAGAAGAAAGTCTCCCTGAGCTTTTTGCATGGATCAAAGAGGTCTGTGATAAAAAGCAATTGAGCTTTGAAGTACTTTTCATCGATGATGGTAGTACAGATCGATCTTGGGAGATTATAGGAGACCTACAAAAGCAACATACGGAGGTAAAGGGACTGCGCTTTAGAAGAAATTACGGCAAATCTGCGGCTTTGAACGAAGGCTTTGCACTAACCCAAGGTAGAACCGTGATCACGATGGATGCCGATCTTCAGGACAGCCCAGATGAGATACCAGAATTGCACAGGTTGTTGTGGGAAGAAGGTTATGATCTGGTCAGTGGATGGAAAAAGAAAAGATATGATCCTATAACCAAGACCATCCCAACCAAATTGTACAATTGGGCAACACGCAGAATGAGCGGCATTCATCTACACGATTTCAATTGTGGCTTGAAAGCCTATCGCTCCAAGGTGGTCAAGAGCGTGGAGGTATACGGTGAAATGCACCGCTATATTCCAGTTATAGCTCATAGAGCAGGATATAAAAAAATTGGCGAAAAGGTGGTTCAACATCAAGCGAGAAAATACGGGACCACAAAATTTGGAATCAGTCGTTTTATACGCGGTCCATTGGACTTACTCAGCATCATCTTTGTGAGCAAGTTCGGCAAGAGGCCCATGCATTTCTTCGGATTTTGGGGAGCGATTTCTTTTTTAGTTGGATTTGGCCTGACTGCCTATATTCTCATTTCAAAGTGGGTTGCTATAGTCAATCAGCAGGAACAACAATTGGTTGCCGAAAATCCACTGTTTTATCTCGCTTTAGTAGCACTTATTATTGGGGTGCAGCTCTTTTTGGGAGGATTTCTAGGTGAAATGATCAGTAGAAATGCACCGGATCGCAATCGTTATGAGATAGGGGAGCGCCTTGGACTCTAATCTCAATATTGTCATTATTGGGCCAGCATACCCATTGCGGGGCGGTTTGGCCAGTTATAACCAACTCTTGGCTCACAAACTACAGCAAGGTGGACATCGCGTAAAGATCTTAACCTTTAGCCTTCAATATCCACAGATTTTCTTCCCGGGTAAAACCCAATATTCCAGCGAGGAACCACCGGAGGGATTGAACATTGAAGTGAGTTTGAATTCTGTGAATCCCTTTAATTGGTTCAAGATTGGCAAGCGCTTAAAGTCAGAGGCTCCAGACTTGTTAATCTTTAGATATTGGATCCCCTTTATGGGTCCATGTTTGGGCACTTTGGGCAGAATTATCAGTTCAAATGGAAAAACCAGGGTGGTGGCTATTACTGACAATATCGTTCCACACGAAAGGCGATGGTTTGACGCTCCTGTTACCAAATACTTTTTAAAGTCTTGCCATGGATTTGTGTGCATGAGTAGAGCAGTAATGGGTGATTTACAGTCGCATGCCTTGAACAAGCCCGCT
>JAHEKB010000170.1 GCA_024638525.1 Bacteroidota bacterium | reverse complement strand
ATATACCAATGAGCTTTGGCTTGGACATTGACAACCCAAAACAGGCAATGCGTATAGGAATGCTGAAGAATTACAAAGCAGAGAAAGGATCACTTGTTATTTGGGATAGCTATTTTGCTCTATCGGATCAAGATGTGAGTTCTGAAGAATTAAACGAAAAGAAGGAGCTTGAATTCTTTAAACGCATTGACTGTACCGATTGCAATAAGCGCTATTATCTAGAACTGTATCGCTCTAAGTAATACAATTGTTTATTCCCGATTTCTTTGATCTCAACCGTGAATTCACTGAATTGCTTTTCCACAAATTCACCTAAATCACCACTCTCACCTTGCTCCATGTCAAGTAAAATTACATCTACCTTATACACCTTTAAAAATTCGGCTATTACAGCTTGATCCAATACGGGCATAGGGGATTGTAATTGAGCGTTATACGCCGCTTCAAACACTTCTTCCTTTTCGAATCGTTCAAAGTCGCTTTGTTTTATTCTTGAGATATAAGCTCCCAACTGCTTCTTTGTATGGATCAATTGGTCTTGAAGTAGCTGGGGATCAAATCTTCCCACTTCCATGAATCCATCTCCTAAGCCGCTAGGAATATGCCAGATGACCTCTACCTGCTCATCCATGGCCAAAACGCTGGCGTATTCACCGGCATCAGACTGCTTAATTAGTGGGTAAGGACTTGGAAAGAACTCAAGCAAAATGATCGCTGGCACCAATAGACTTACAGCTTGCAGTCTTTTTCTCGTGAGAAAACGGTCCAAATGAAAAAAGGCCATAATCGGCAATAACAAATAGAGCATTTGCACAAAACGAGATGGATTTCTAATGTTGTTAAGAAAGGGTAGATAGTGAAACCATGAGGTTGGTGTATACGTAATTGACGCACCCAAAATCTGGAGTTTGGGCAAGCACAGGAATACGAAGAATAATGATAGAAATCGCATAGCTTGTAATTCTGCGCTTCGCTTAGCTTTTGGAGTAATGAGTAGTGCAATGATTGTGAAATATCCCAAAAACATCACTTGTTCATTTGGACCTTTATAATTTAATTCCCTGCGCATGAACTCAAAGATGTCAAAGGAGTAGATGAAAGAGTTTTGGGCCGGAATAAAAAAACTGATCAGGTCAGCGGTGTTGTAAAAAGCGCCTTTGTCATCCCACTGATGAGTATAGAAATATTCTACCAGAATATGTGAGCATATCCAAAGTACAAGCAATGACAAAAAAAGCACCCATCTTTTGATGGATAAATGCTCAATCAATTTAAAGATGAGAAAGAACAGCGTTCCAAAAATCAGAAAGAAGGTCGTGTAATAGTCGCTCAATAAGCAGAGCAGGAAGCACAGAGATAATATAGCTAGATGCTTAATGTTCAATTGACCCCATATCCGTTGTTTCAAATTGAGTTTGAGCAATGACCTGAAATAAAAAGGAACAGGCGCTATCAAAATCAGATGATAATGCTCCAATAGGTGACTGCTTATATACGGACTAAAGGCAAAGCATAAACCCGATGCAAAAGCAAGAGCTTTGGAATCCATAAAGTCCTTCGCGAAAAGGTATGCTCCCAAACCTCCCACTCCAATGCTGAACAGCAAAACCAGATTGCAACTCAAATAGGGATTTGCCAACACCAGGTTTACCATACCAATAATCGGAGTATAGGTATGCATGACCAGCGATAATCCAAAAGGATATGCCACCCTATCTGTATAAAATGGATTTTCCCCTGACCAAAGTGAACGGGCAAAAGTGTCGGCATTCCAAATGTATTGATACGGATCAGGGCCGCTTCCTATGATCGAGCTATTGAAATCAAGCACCAATGGAAACGACATGGCAATAAAGAGAAGCGCATAGGATAGAAATACCACAAGCCCCTCGTATAAACCCTTAATTTTCAAGCCTTTGCCCAAATATTGTATTTAAGAATGCAGTAGAGTGCTCTAAAACCGTCTTTCCAACCGATTTTCTTTCCTTCGTCATATGTCCTTCCGTAATATGAAATTCCTATTTCGTAAACTCGGATGTCTGGAATCCTAGAAATCTTTGCCGTGACTTCTGGCTCAAATCCAAAGCGCTTTTCTTTCAGTTTCAGTGATTTGATGTGCTCAGCTTTGAATAATTTGTAACAGGTTTCCATATCGGTCAGGTTCAAATTGGTCAATGCATTACTCGCCAGAGTAAGCATGGCATTTCCAATGCTGTGCCAGAAAAAAAGTATGCGGTGCGGCTTCCCTCCCATAAAACGAGATCCATAAACCACATCTGCATGGCCGTCTAAAATGGGTCTTAACAAGTCGTTGAATTCCTCAGGGTCATATTCAAGATCGGCATCTTGAATAACAATCAGCTCACCACTGGCTTGTTCAATTCCAGTATGTAAGGCCGCTCCTTTACCTTGATTCACTTCATGAGCATATAAACTCATCTGTAGATCTGGATTGGACGCCTGATAACTCTCAATGGCTTGAATGGATCGATCAGACGAGCAATCGTCCACCAGTATCACTTCTTTCTCGATTCCCTTTATGAGTTGCACATCTCTTACTTTATTGAGTATAAGATGAATGGTCTTTTCCTCATTATAGACAGGGATTACAATGGATAAACGCTTGAATTGCATCAGCTGCAAAAATATGCTTAGCGCTTTAAACCCCAACCAACGCATTTTCGGCTATATCTTTGAGTTATGAAAGTTGAGCTAATTTCAACACAGAGCGGCGAGCACACCCTTTACAACACTGAGCTGGATGAAACCTATCACAACCGAATTGGAGCAATTAGTGAATCCATTCATGTCTTTATTGAAGAAGGCCTGAGTAAAGTCACAACGGAACATCTAACAATATTCGAAATGGGATTTGGGACGGGTTTGAACGCTCTGCTTAGTTGCCTATATGCCATGCAACATGATCTCAAAATCGAATACCACAGTTTGGAAGCCTTTCCTCTGGATGCAGACCTAGTATCTAAGCTAAATTATCCGGACTATTTTGATCAAGACGGAGTCGATGAGATTTTCACAGCTTTGCATAAGGCAGAGTGGAATAGTTTGACTTCAATCTCAAAAGGCTTTAGCCTGATGAAAATAAAAAGTAGCCTACAAGAAGTCCATTTGGAAAACAATTTCTACGATCTCGTATACTTCGATGCCTTTGCCCCCAGCAAGCAAGAAGAACTCTGGACTGCAGAAGTATTTGACAACATCTACAAATCCATGAAATCCCCAGGCATACTGAGCACTTACAGCGCTGCAGGAAGAGTCAAACGCAATTTGAAATCCGTAGGTTTTACTTTAAGTCATCCCCAAGGTGCCCATGGCAAACGAGAGATGACCGTAGCTAGAAAATAATATTGAAAACCCTAATTTTCAGGGAATCCATTCTCAATCCAACATTCAATCAATTGGATGGTGTTATCCGACAATTTAGCTTGCCCTTGAGGCATGGCTTTAGCACTGGATTCATGCTTTATTGCCGCTATAAACCTGGATTGCTGAGCCGCGGCTTTGGTGTTATTGTAGTTGGAGACATTGATTCCGCCTTCTGAACTAGTCGTGTGACAGGGTGTACACAGATTACTCACAACAACAGATATATTATCTGTATAATTAGGCGTGATGCTGTCACAAGCTGTGACCATGTTGTTATCGGCAGGGTCTGATGATTCTTTATCACCGCAAGCCCATATCATGAGGCAAAGTGAAAAGATGGTTAGTGCTTTTTTCATAAAGTGTGCTAAAATAAGGGTGTGGTAGATAATATTGCAGTGTGAGTCAAAAAGAGCCTTCCTTTTCACTTAAAAATTACAATACATTTGGTCTTGACTACGGCTGCAATCAATTGATATATCTTAAAGATATCCGTGATTTCAACAAGATTTCAGATCCCACCCAAGCATTTTTTATCGGAGGAGGAAGTAACATACTTCTCACAGATCATATTCAAAGAGAAGTGGTGATCAATCAACTCAAAGGTATTGAGATCAGAGAATTAGATAGTGGCCAAGTGGAATTGGAAGTCTCTTCAGGAGAAAACTGGCATGAACTGGTCATGTTTGCTGTGGAAAAGGGGTTGGGAGGAATAGAAAACTTAAGCTTAATTCCCGGATCCGTTGGTGCTGCTCCCATGCAGAACATTGGCGCATATGGCGTTGAAATAAAAGATGTACTGTCCTTTGTTGAAGCCATTGAATTGAGCAGTGGCCAAAGCAGAAGATTCAGCCCTGAGGAGTGCGAATTCGGTTACAGAGAAAGCATTTTTAAAAGGAGGTTCAAAGGGCAGTTTTTTATTTCTAAAGTGGGCTTTATCCTAAAAAGGGAGCCGCATGAATTGAATACATCATATGGCGATATTGAACAATGGCTTCAAGCAGCGGGAATTAGTGAGCCGGGGATTGCCGATGTAAGCAATGCGGTTATAGCCATTCGAAAAAGTAAACTACCAGACCCTAATCAACTGGGTAATGCAGGAAGCTTTTTTAAGAATCCAATTATCGCTGTGGATTATTTTCAGCGTTTACAAAAACAATTCCCCTCCATAAGGTCATATCCCGTCTCTGAAACTGAAGTTAAAATTCCCGCAGGCTGGCTCATCGAATCTTTGGGTTGGAAGGGCAAGAGATTTGGACAATGCGGTAGTCATGAAAAGCAAGCATTGGTGCTTGTGAACTACGGCGGTGCAAGCGGATCAGAAATCTTGGACCTCAGCGAAAATATACAAGCAGATGTTTGGGACCATTATAAAATTAAGCTGGAAACAGAGGTAAACATCATTCAATGAAACTAGAGGTTATTTACGAAGACAACCACTTGATCGCGGTAAACAAACCAGCCGGCGTAGTAGTGCAGGAAAACGATCCGCACTTGAAAAGTTTGCAAGAGGCTGTAAAGCTTTATATCAAGGAAAAATACAACAAACCTGGAGATGTTTTTCTCGGCGTTATACACCGACTGGACACGGTAGTGACCGGCCTTGTTCTATTTGCCAGAACTTCAAAAGCTTTGGTTAGAATGAACGAACAATTTAAGCAACGTGAGGTGGAGAAAACCTATCTGGCATTGGTAAGGCGAAAGCCGAACCCCATGGCCGACACTTTGGTCCATTATTTAAAAAAGGACAAGAAGAACAACAGGACAAAATTGTACCACGAAGAAAGAGATGGATCCAAGCGAGCCGAACTCTATTATGAATATATAACTACTGCCAATCATTGTTTTTTACTCAAGGTAAAACCTAAAACGGGCAGGCCTCATCAAATTCGAGTGCAGCTTGCACGAACCATAACAGCTATAGTTGGCGATGTTAAATACGGACAAACCAAACCCAATAGCGACAAGAGTATTTACCTCCATGCACTTGGTCTTAAGTTCGTGCATCCCGTAAAGAAAGAAGCAATAACTTTGCACGCTCCTTTGCCCAATTACGGGAATTGGAAATTTTTTAAAGATATCGAGAAAAATATATTAGAAGAATGAACGGAATTGTAAAAATCCCTACCCCTAAGAACG
>JAHEKB010000169.1 GCA_024638525.1 Bacteroidota bacterium | reverse complement strand
AAGGACAAGACACGGCATATCACAGCGCGGTACAGTTACCCTCTTGAGGTAACATTTACGCATTGCAATCTGATCGCGGCCATCTACATCGCTATTCGTAAAATTCATCCTATACATCATCGAAGTTTTAAGAACTACAATGCTGAATTTTTGGTATCTCAATAATGTTGTGGTGAGTTTTAGAAAATGAATAGCTGACGTATAAATTGATGGATTATCTTTCAGTTTTCTTTAACACAATCATCTCAAGCTTGGGTTTCTTGACTTTAAGTTTTTCGATTCAGCGTAGTTGAGTACTGAGAATCTATTCAATTTCTATCCTTTTTAGTTTTGTATATTCGGGATAATGAAAAAAAATGTGGGACGATTCGATCGGTTATTTCGACTCATACTGGGAATAGTGCTACTTTATTTGGGCCTATTTACTCTAGAGGGAGTTCACGGAAATACAATTGGAATCTTTGTAGCTCTCACGTCTATATTACCTTTTTATATGGCGATTACTGCTTCGTGCTTTGTTTTTAGATGGTTTCAGATCAATTCTTTATCCAAGAAAGAATTGAAACAGAGACAAAAGTCACTCGAGAAAAATCAGTCTATTTAGTTTTGAAGTTGAATGTTGTTCATTCTATGTTGTCAGCTACTCTCAAATCAAAAATGTGCTAATTGCCCCCAGGATAAATGACCTAATCCTTCAACATTATATGGATATTGCTGTTTATTAGGAAACATGCTGAGCTACAAGACTTTCATTAAATCAGATGAGGCCCAATGGGTCACCTTTATTCATGGTGCTGGAGGAAGTAGCTCGATTTGGTATAAACAGATCAAAGCCTTTAAAGAACATTTTAATGTCTTGTTAATCGACCTCAGGGGGCACGGAAGATCAAAAGGTGTCGATCTTAAAAGGTTTGAACGATATTCATTTGATGAGATAGGAAACGATGTCATTGAAGTGATGGATCACCTTAAAGTGCTGAGCTCTCATTTTGTCGGTATTTCTCTGGGTACGGTAATCATAAGGGAGTTGTCGGGTAGATTTCCTAACAGAATTGATGGTATGGTACTTGGTGGTGCCATTCTAAAGATCAATTCAAAAGGACAGTTGTTGATGCGTTTGGGAGTTCATTTGAGAACGGTGGTGCCATATCTGCTATTGTATAAACTTTTTGCCTTTGTGATCATGCCTAAAAGAAATCATCGTCACTCCAGGAATTTTTTTATTCAAGAAGCGAGAAAGCTCTATCAAAAAGAATTTATAAAATGGTTTGCCTTGGCGATTGAGGTGAATCCTATCTTGTCTTTGTTGCGCGAGAAAGACCCGGGAATTAAAGCCCTGTACCTTATGGGGGATGAAGATCATATGTTCTTACCGTCTGTTAGACGTACTGTAGCCGATCATTCTTCAGCAGCCTTGCATATCATCAGAGATTGCGGGCATGTGGTCAATATTGATCGTCCGGTAGAATTTAATGATACCAGCATACGCTTCTTAAACGGTATTACTGGCTTCAAAATCTAAGACGGCTGGTTTTTCTCATCAATCTCCATTTAATCTTGGCTTGTTTCAATCGTCTTTATGGCCAAAATCTTCAGCCGATTTTATACCCGTCGGTTTAAACTTTTTAAACACAAAACTTATTCATCTTTAAATGCCTTTTTAAAATGAGACCATGCCTCTGACATTTCATGAGAAAATGAATCCCATTTATCCTCGGCCAGTTCTTTGTTTTTATCTAGCTGCTGATCCAATTGCTTTAATTTATTAGACAGTTCCTTCTTTTTAATATCCCATTGTTCACCGGCATCCTTACTCGCAAGGTGAGCTTGTAGTCTGAAGAGATCAAATTTGGTGTGCAGTGAATCCAGTAAATCCTTGGTTTCTTCTGTAACCACTTCTGCAGAGTCTTCCGCTTTATGGTATTCTTTGACAATGACTTGCTTGAGATTGTCAATCCCATGCAAGAGATTCTTTTGTTGCTCTCTTAGCTTTTCTGCAGTGTCTGCTTTCCCCAGCGCGGCCTGGACACGCAGGTGTTGCAATGAACTTTTGATTTGTGTTGCCTTCTCAGCTGACAAATCTTTGGCGTCATTCACTTTATGGTGAAAGGCCGTGGCCCATTCTTTGAGTTTAACTTTTTGCTTCTCAAATTCATCTTGAGCATCATTGCGGCCTAAGTGAAGCTGCATGTTTAAATACTCTAGATTGGACTTCCAATTGTCCAACTTTGACTTAATCTTGCTTTTTTTTTGTGAGTCTTCCATGAGGTCTTTATTTAGATATACAAAGCAAGCCAGACGGCGATGAACAAGGCTTTATGGTCTGACCTGTCTCCTCGGTAAAGGTAAGTAATTATTGCCTTTTAAATGCGTCGGATTTATATGAATTTGGATCAATACTATAATGATTGGAATCAGTAATTTCTGTTGCCTTGGGTTGGTATTTTTTGTGTGTTTCATTATCTCTCGCTTAAGCGATTTTACCATCTAGTAAAATACAGTAATAAAAATCCCTGCTCTTGCATATTTCGCAAAAGCAAGGCATCATTCCATACCTA
This sequence comes from Bacteroidota bacterium, assembly GCA_024638525.1. Taxonomy (GTDB): domain Bacteria; phylum Bacteroidota; class Bacteroidia; order NS11-12g; family UBA9320; genus JAHEKB01. The sequence goes on along the minus strand of JAHEKB010000169.1, from coordinate 2,975 downwards.
GCATTGTAGTCTAACACACAAAATCATGAAAATAATTACAACAAGCCTAGCAGTATTTCTGCTCCTAATTGCTTCACCTAGCATGGCCCAAGGGCCTTCCATGGGATTTCAATCCGGTGCGCTCTACAACGTTTATAGCTATGATGGCGAATCAGAGTCTGGCTTTGGCTATTACTTCGGCGTTTCAGGTATTTTTCCCATTGCTAAAAAGTGGACCATTAGACCAGAGGTGAATTTGCAACAGCGCAACTTCAAATTCGATAACAGTGCGAGCTACAGCGATCCGAATTATTCCTATGAGGAAAACTATACCGAGCGCTATAAATACCAATTCTTGGATCTTCCATTGATTGTGCAGTACCAAGCCAATGATCGCTTTGCCTTTTACTTTGGACCCCAATACGGAATCTTGGTTGGTGCAAAATATTCGGAAGAATATACAGGGGTTTACAATGATTTAGAGAGTGGTGAACAGTACGAAGATGAGGGGTCGTATTCAGATGATGAGAACTATGGAGACCAAAGAGAAATATCACTATTGGCAGGCATGAATTATACATTCGACTTTGGCCTAGCCTTAGATTTTAGAGCTCAACGTTCTGTCATAGCTGCGGAATACGGAGAGGTGGAATCTGGCCTATCCTGGGCAAATTTTCAGCTTGGATTGAGGTATAATCTACCCATAGGAAAATAAACAATAAAGGCTCCCGAAGGAGCCTTTATTATTTCACCGTCCTTACCTCTTGTCCTTTAAGATCAGAATGATAGGAATCGTAATTGACAGTCAGGATGTCACCGTCGGGATTGATTTCTAAGGTGTCATTGTTGGGAGTGGGGCTAATAGTCCACTTTATAGGTAGTTGAATGTCTGCATCTATCTCAGCCAAATTGTTGAATTCAAAGACTGAACGGTAATACATGGAAGCATTGTCTTCTGTGCTGAATGTTTCAATGTCTAAATAGCTGTTTAAGGTAAAACTGAATTGTAAGCTGTCTATATCTGTATTTACCCTTATGGGTAAACCGCTTTCGGTCACATTCAAATTGAATAAGCGGTTGTTTTGCAGAGAATCCACATAGAGAGTGTCCTGATCTGCAAAATTGAATGAGTTAAAACCCTCGAAATAACCGGTCTTGATGCTCAATTCTGCTACCACCGGCTTTACTGGATCTGGCTCATCTTCTTCCTTTTCTTTACAGGCGTTAAAGACCAAACCAAAGCTAAATAGTAGTGCTATGGCAATAGATGTATTTCTGTACCTCGAAACTTTTGTGTTCATGCCGGCGAATATCACATTATCAGCATAGCATTTTTCACTAAATGCACAAAGCCTTAAAGGTTTAACATTCAGTTTACTTTAAGGCTCTGATAGACTGATGTAATATCTAGGGTGTAGTTCGTTCATAGGAAAATCCACCGCCACTGCCTCCTGATGACCATGAGGTGAATTTAAGGTCGAAATAGATATTTTCAGATACAAGATGGACAATAAGGTCTCTATTTAGCAAGTCCAATGGAGCCCCTTGATGCAATCTTGCCCAGGTTTTAAAAACCAGGCCGTCTAATCCGTTTTTGGTTGAACCCACAGCCCATTCTGTATCTGCGGGAGATCGACCTTGAACGTCTTCCCCTTGATAGCTTAGCTCGGTTTTGAAGTTGAAAATACCCTGATTATTTGCACGTGTAATCCATACTTTGTCAGTGATTCGATCTTGATTAACCTCTAAAGCCCAGTCTGCACTGTCCACTTTTTCAAAAGAGATTACACTGCCAGTCCATATTAATTGGTTGTCCTCTTCCGCGGGTGTTTCCTCCTTGTCTTTACAGGCAATTACGGTACACGCCAATAGCATTATCAAGATGGTTGTTTTGTAGATTGATTTCATAGTGATTTGATTTATAAATCAAAGGTATTATAATCTGATAATCACTAGTTTGCATATAATGCAAAAGCATTCTTAATCATTTTGGAATTATGCAAATACTCAACATAGTGGGCTTTTTGGTTCATAAAGGTTTTACTATGCCAAACTTGTAGAATCGACTTCTGTAAATCCTTCTAAAATGGTATCGGATTTGATATAGAGCAGTTCAACTGCATCCATAAGAAGGTGAGTGATTTGCACAATATGGTTATGATCATTACTTAGCGAAATAGCCATTTCACTTGTAACTAACTTTTCTCTAACCAAATGATCCAAAGAATTGTTCAGTTCTTTTTCATCGCTTAACACCTTTGTTTTTAGTCTGGCAAAATTCTCGAGATATTGTTCTGCACCATCGGCTATTTGGTTAACGTATATAGCTCGTAAAACTTTAGTCATTCGCTTCCTCAATTTGTTATACTCTTTCTTGATGTATTTATTGTCCGATAGCATATGTTGATCAATATTTTTCTGTACGTCTTTGGCGGACTTAATTGCAGTCATGACATGCCTGTTTGCCAAACGAATTTGATACAGCTCGTTTGCTTTATTTTTAGACAGGGTAAACAATGCGGTTATTTTAGCGATATATTCAAGTATCAAACTGTAAATGGTTTTCACCTTAGAATAATACACTTCATTAATATCAACATCTATCACTTCTTTAGACTTCTTTATTAATTCCTTAGGTTTAATAGGTTCATGCAAAGACGTTCTGTGAATATTAAAGGCATGAGTCATAATTTCATAAACAGGCCCTTCGAACACTCTTTTAGATTCATTGATCAATGCTTGAATTGCCGTTGGTGAATAACTCAAAGCACTTTCATTTAAGTACATAGGTTCGTCTACATACATATCTTTAGATTGAGATTCTGGAACTAATCTAATCACAATCTTTTCTATAAGAGGAACAAACCACAACAAGGTAAACGTATTTATTACATTGAAGGAAGTGTGAAAAACGGAGAGGGCAACGGGAATTGCCACAGCTGATTGAAAAGGTGAAGCACTACCGTTATTAGTGACTATCTTTTCTACTCCATTTA
>JAHEKB010000168.1 GCA_024638525.1 Bacteroidota bacterium | reverse complement strand
ATTTGCATGGGGACAAAAGGGGAAAGTGATTTGGCCAATAAAGTCTTGGGTTCAGTCACCGAATCTGTAATTAAATCTGCACGTATACCCGTCTTAGCAGTTCCCTCTCATGGAGAATTTAGGCCTATACATCATGTAGCGATTGCTACACCTTTGGGAGACCTCAATGATCAGGATTACATCAAGCGATTTATGGCCAGTCTCAAAATGGAGAATCCGCATGTTAATGTCGTAAGAGTGGTTAAGAACAAAGAGGAATTAGCTCCAAAAAGTATTGATATCGAGGGCTATCAAATTGGAGTAGAAACAGTCTATAACAACTCCATATCCGAAGGAATTTGCGAATATGTAGGTGAGAATCCAACGGATTTACTTTTGATGTATCACGCACAAACAGGAAAGTGGGCTTCGTTCTTCAGTAAAAGTGTGACGATGGCAGTATGCGGTAAAATAGATATTCCACTGTTGGTCTTGCCATTGAAAGGAATCAGTTGATATTATGACCTATCTCAGCCTCTATGCCTAGGGTCAAATTAGCTTTGCATAGCTTTTGGCAAATGAAGAGCACAAACACCCAAACCAAATGTGATTATTGCGGAGATCCCTGCCTCACCGAATTGGTTGTAATTAAGGGCTCCAGCTATTGTTGCTACGGGTGTGCAACGCTGGATGATGTGGTTGCAAAGATCAAAACTTCTGAAGACGAGGTTGACATCCGTTATAAACAGTTCGATATCAAGGAAAACTTTGATCGACTTGTCGATTTTCAAAATGACAAAGTCTACAAATTTAGTGTGATTTTACCAGCCATCCATTGCTCATCTTGCATTGAATTGTTGGAGGACTTACCGGCATTTTCAAGTCATGTGTTGAGGTCTCAAGTAAACTTCGAACAAAGAAGTTGCACGCTGACTGTTTCAAAAGCAGGGAAGTTGTCTTACATAGCGCAATTGTTAGAAGATATCGGTTATCCCCCACAGATCAGTTTATCGGATAAAGATAAGCGCGCTGAACGCAAGCAGAAGAAAGAGAATCTCTTCAAACTGGCTGTGGCTGGCTTTTGCTTCGGGAATATCATGTTGTACAGCATGCCTCATTACTTTGGCTTGCACATAGGAACCGATCCATTCTTCAGCAGATTGTTTTCTGCATTGTCTTTGGTCATGAGTGTGCCGGTGGTCTTTTATTCCGGCAGATCATACTTGAGTTCGGCATATAAAGCCTTGGCTGCTTCGAGAACGCATATTAATATTCCTATTGCCATCGGAATAATCAGCTTGATGGGCTGGAGCTATTACGAAATTATAAGTGGAACTGGACCGGGTTACTTGGATTCATTGGCAGGCTTGATATTCTTTCTGTTGGTGGGCAAATGGTTTCAGTCTCGGATTTACGATGAAGTTTCATTTAAAAGAGAACTCGCAGATTTCATACCCATGGTCGTTCGGCAACTGGATCGATCTAGAAGCATCAGTTGGCAGCCCGTAAATGAATTAAGAGCAGGGGATCGAATTTCAGTCAAAAGCGGAGAATTGATTCCTGTTGATGGAAGATTGTTGAGTGCACATGCATCCATTGATTATTCTTTTATAACAGGGGAACAAATGCCCGAAGAAGTGATTCATGGACAAACAGTTTATTCTGGTGGCAAACAACTAGGCGGCGCGATCGAATTGGAAATTCAGGAGGCCATTGATACCGATAAGATTTGGAGCAATTGGAATCAAAGCAGACCTAGACGAGAGTACAGAGCATGGACACATGGGGTAGCTAAGGTATTCACTATCGCGGTCTTAGTAATAGCATTGATTACAGGTTTGGTCTGGTCGTTTATAGATATCGAGCGAGTGGCTTTTGTGTGCAGCGCTGTTTTAATTGTAGCATGCCCCTGTGCCCTGGCCCTATCGGCTCCTTTTACTTATGGTAATATCTCAAGAGTATTCTCAAGGAATAACTTCTTTATCAAAGAAACGGGGAGCATTCAAGAGCTTTCACAAGCGGATACGTTGGTCTTTGATAAAACCGGAACTCTGACTAAAGCCCAGATGAAAGAGGTTATCTATCACGGGCAGAAACTGACTAGCAATGAAAGTGAATTGCTATTTAGTGCTTGTTCACAATCAAGCCACCCAATGAGTTCAGCCATAGCCCGAAAGCACAACCAACGAAATCTTGGCCTGAACTTTTTCAGAGAGGAAATTGGCCAAGGTATCAAGGCGAAAAAAAACGGCTTAGAAATAAGATTGGGTTCAGCCAGATGGTTAAATGTGAATTCAGATGAAAAGGCCAGCGTTTGGCTAGAGGTCAATGGCCAGATAAAGGGAAAATTTGCATTTGTACCCGACTACCGACCTGAACTGTCGCAAAGCCTAAGTGCACTGGGTAACCACTACCGTCAGATTGTCCTAAGTGGAGATCATCCGCATTCAAAAGGAGAACTAATGAAGGTATATCCGGGCTTTAGCCAAATGTATTTTGAACAAAGTCCAAAAGACAAAAGAGACAGGCTTGAAGAATTTGGGTCTGAGCATTCTACTATTATGCTTGGTGATGGGCTGAATGATTCAGCAGCACTAAAAGAAAGTGATTTTGGAATAGCCATTACCGAATCTTTGAATGGCTTCTACCCCGGAGCTGATGGGGTACTAATCGCAAAAAGCTTCAATAAGGTTCCCCAGTTCTTGGAATTGGCAAGATTTTCTAAAACCATTTTGAGGGTTGGATTGGCGTTTTCACTTATCTACAATATCGCAGGATTGACCTTCGCAGTAAGCGGAGCATTGACTCCAGTGATTGCGGCTATTCTCATGCCTTTGAGTTCGGTGAGTGTTGTGGGCTTAGATACCCTACTTGTAAGATATAAAGCAAAGAAATTGGCATTGATATGAAAGTGATTGCAGTATTAATAAGTATCAGTTTGGTCTTGGCATTGATTTTCTTGTGGGCCTTCTATCAGGCTTTGAAGAAAGGACAATTCGACGACCTTGAATCGCCATCATTGAGAATGCTGGACAAAAAAGAACCAAAACCATTAAATCAGGATAAATATGCAAAAAGAGACGTTTAATTACGACAATCGAATTGTCAAAAATTTTGCCATTGCTACAGCAATTTGGGGAATTGTTGGCATGACAGTCGGGGTGTTGATTGCTAGTCAATTGTTTGAACCGTGGTTCAACTTTGGGAATCAATATACTTCCTTTGGGAGGATCCGACCTTTGCATACCAATGCGGTGATTTTCGCCTTTGTTGGTAATGCTATTTTTATGGGTGTTTACTATTCATTGCAGCGTTTGTTAAAAACGCGGATGTTCAGTGATGCTTTGAGTAACATTCACTTTTGGGGATGGCAACTGATCATTGTAGCAGCCGCCTTGACCCTTCCTTTGGGGATTACCACTTCAAAGGAGTATGCAGAGCTTGAATGGCCAATTGACATTGCCATTGCTCTCATATGGGTCGTCTTTGGCTGGAATATGTTTGGAACCATACTCAAAAGAAGAGAAAGACACCTCTACGTCGCTATTTGGTTTTACATAGCAACATTTGTCACTGTAGCCATGCTTCACATCGTCAATAGCTTTGAGCTACCTATTGCCTTCTTAAAGTCTTACTCCCTGTATGCAGGGGTTCAGGATGCTTTGGTACAATGGTGGTATGGACATAATGCGGTGGCATTCTTTTTAACCACGCCCTTTTTGGGGTTGATGTACTACTTCATGCCAAAAATGGCCAACAGGCCCATCTATTCGTATAAGCTTTCAATTCTCCACTTTTGGTCATTGATATTCTTGTATATCTGGGCAGGACCTCACCATCTGTTATACTCATCACTACCCGATTGGGCACAGACTTTAGGTGTTGCATTCAGCATCATGCTAATAGCGCCAAGCTGGGGCGGTATGCTAAACGGTCTACTCACATTAAGAGGCGCCTGGGATAAGGTGAGAGACGATGCAACCTTGAAGTTTATGGTAGTCGGCATTACCGCTTATGGTATGGCAACATTTGAAGGCCCTATGCTTTCTTTAAAAAGTGTAAACGCGATTGCACACTTTACCGACTGGATTGTGGCTCACGTGCATATTGGGGCGCTTGGCTGGAATGGCTTCTTGACCTTTGCCATGCTCTACTACATAATTCCCAAAATATACAATACGAAAATATACTCCAAGAAATGGGTGGGAACGCACTTCTGGATAGCCACATTGGGTATGCTCTTTTATGCGATTCCGATGTATTTCTCTGGCTTCACACAAGGCTTGATGTGGAAAGAGTTCACCGAAGCCGGTCAATTGAAATACCCTAACTTCTTAGAAACAACCATCCAGCTTCTACCCATGCATATGCTAAGAGCCTTTGGTGGATTGCTTTACTTGTCTGGTGTGTTCTTGATGGCTGTCAATTTGTTTAGAACAGCCAAATCAGGAAGCTTAGTAGCAAACGAAGAAGACGAAGCATATCCATTGGCTGCTCAAGAAGAGCACGAAGGCAAAGCACACTGGCACAGATGGATTGAAAAGCGACCTGTGCAAATGCTGGTTCTTTCATTGGTGGTAGTGCTGATAGGAGGTGCTGTTGAATTTGCCCCGTCCTTTTTAGTGAAATCAAATATTGAGACCATTCCCAGTATAACCCCATATTCTCCTTTAGAATTGGAAGGAAGGGATATTTATATCCGAGAAGGATGTAATTCTTGTCATTCTCAATTAGTACGTCCATTTAGGTCTGAAACAGTGAGATACGGAGACTATTCCAAATCAGGTGAGAATGTATATGATCATCCATTCCTGTGGGGATCTAAACGCACGGGTCCAGATTTGGCGAGAGGCGGTGATAAGACTTCGCGAACCTATCGAGATGTGAAATGGCATTTTGAGCATATGGAAGACCCAAGATCTAAATCTCCGGGTTCAATTATGCCGGCTTATCCCTGGCTAATTGCCAATGATCTTGATCTCTCAATGACCACGAAAAAGATCTCGGCTATGCGCAAATTGGGCGTGCCCTATGAGGATGATTATGAGGATCAGGCCATGAAGGATTTAAATCGACAAGCTAAGAAGATTCAAACTCAGCTCAAGATTAAAGGAGTCAAGGTCAGCGAGAAAAAAGAGATTATCGCATTGATAGCCTATCTGCATAAGCTAGGTAGCGAAATCCATATTGATGAGGAAGTAGCAAATAATAATTAGGATTATGGGAAAAATGATAGGATATGTTGAAGGAGCCGATATCTATTTGATCGTCGCCTTGCTGGTATTCATGTTCATCTTTGTTTTGGTAGCTGTTCAAATGGTGATTATGACGAAGAAAGAAGAGAGTACTCTAGCCAATTTACCCTTGTCCAAAGCTAAAAATGAAAGTCATGAAAACTAGAATATCAATTTTATCAATCTTACTCTTATTGGGCAGTCCGACTTTTGCCCAAAACTCAGATGTAGTGAGTATTCCAAAAGAGTTACTCTGGATTATCTACTTTGTAGTGTTTTTTATGTTGATTCTAGCCCTGTTGCTATACAGGATTAGTGGTCAACTCAAAAAGTTCAGAAGTG
>JAHEKB010000167.1 GCA_024638525.1 Bacteroidota bacterium | reverse complement strand
AGTTGCATATCAATTGCAATTGGCTGATGTATTTTTTGCCAATGATCAGACCATTTTGGCTCTGGAGAGTTATCAGCAAGCTGTAGATGCAAATCCAACAAATCAGGAGGCACTTTTTAAATTGGCCCAATTTCATTTTTTTGTTCGTCAATACGACAAAAGCAAATCGGTCTTTAAGAAGCTGATTACGGAAAATCCTTCTGATGCACAAGCGAGTTTTCATTTGGGGTTGATGGCCAAGGAACAACAAGACACAGCGGCGGCTTTGGCCTATTTTCAAAAAACTATTTCTTTAGTTGGTTCTGATTACAACAGCAGTATGCAGATTGCCGATATTCTGGCTGCTCAGTCTAATGCCGAGGCGCTAGATTATTACAATTCAGCAATTTCCATAGACAGAAACAGCGACGAGGCCTTTTATGCAAGAGGCTTGTATCATCAAAAAATTAACGAGCTTGAAAAAGCTATGTCCGATTACCAAGCGACTATTGATATAAATCCCAAGCATTACTTCGCCTATTACAATGCTGGCAACATACTCGCCATTCAAGAGAAATATGATCTGGCCATTGAGCATTTTGGGATGGCGTTGAGGTTTAAGGGGGATTTGGCCAAAGCGTATAACCGCATAGCTCAGTGCTATGAACTCCAAGCTAAGGCTGAATTAGCACTGAGAAACTACGAGAGATGCTTGCAAATAGATCCGGATCACCAATTAGCCAAAGAAGGAGTGGCCAGGCTTACGGCCACAAATTGATATTATGAATGAAATGATAAAGATCACTTTACCAGATGGAAGTGTCAGAGAATACCCAAAGGGAACCACTGCTTTTGAAGTAGCTAAAAGCATTTCAGAAGGGCTTGCCCGTGTTGTCCTTAGTGCAGAGGTGAATGGGGAAGTTTGGGACCTAAATCGGGCAATCTCTGAAGACGTGGATTTGAGTCTATTGAAATGGGATGACAAAGGCGGGAAATACGCATTTTGGCACAGCTCTGCCCACCTGATGGCAGAGGCACTGGAATCGCTATATCCGGGAATACAACTCGGTATTGGACCTCCAATTGAAAATGGTTTCTACTATGATATCGATTTTGGCGAGCATCACTTCTCATCGGATGAATTCTCCAAAGTAGAGCAAAAAATGAGTGAATTGGCCAAGCAAGCCAATGAGTTCGAACGCCGAGACATCTCTAAGTCCGATGCCATTGCATATTTCCAAGAAAAAGGGGATCCGTATAAATTGGAATTGCTAGAGGGATTGGAGGATGGAAGCATCACCTTTTATCAGCAGGGGAATTTTACAGATCTCTGCAGGGGGCCGCATATACCTGATACCAGTAAAATCAAAGCTGTTAAGCTTCTCAATGTGGCAGCGGCTTATTGGCGTGGCGATGAGAAAAACAAGAGTTTGACCCGTATCTATGGAGTGAGCTTTCCAAAGGCAGGTATGCTCAAGGAGCACCTTGAGTTACTCGAAGAAGCCAAGAAACGAGACCACAGGAAATTGGGTAAGGAATTAGAATTATTCACTTTTTCAGAAAAAGTTGGTGCCGGTTTACCCTTGTGGCTACCTAAAGGTACTGCGATAAGGGAGCGTTTGGAGCGCTTCATGCGAAAAGCTCAGGTTGAGAGGGGCTATCAGCAAGTGGTTACTCCTCACATAGGTAAGAAGGAGCTTTATATAACTTCTGGCCACTACGAGAAATACGGCGAGGATTCCTTTCAACCGATTAAAACTCCAAATGAAGATGAGGAGTTTCTCCTCAAACCAATGAATTGCCCTCACCACTGTGAGGTCTATAAATTTCGTCCTAAATCATACCGTGAATTGCCTTTGCGAATCGCGGAATTCGGTACCGTATACAGATATGAGCAAAGCGGGGAATTGAATGGATTAACTCGGGTTAGGGGATTCACTCAAGACGATGCACATATATTTTGCACTCCCGATCAGCTCAAGGAGGAATTTGTAGAAGTCATTGATCTGGTGATGTATGTGTTTAAAAAATTGGGTTTTGAGGATTTTACTGCCCAAATATCGCTGCGCGATCCAGATAATAAAGAAAAGTATATTGGTTCTGATGAGAACTGGGACAAAGCCGAAAGGGCCATAGTAGAAGCCACAGCTGAAAGAGAGCTCAATACAGTAACGGAATATGGAGAGGCAGCCTTCTATGGTCCCAAGCTTGATTTTATGGTGAAAGACGCCTTGGGAAGAGCTTGGCAATTGGGCACGATTCAGGTGGATTACAACCTCCCTGACCGCTTTGAGTTGGAATATGTAGGTGCTGATAATGAGAAGCATAGGCCTGTAATGATTCACAGAGCTCCCTTTGGTTCTATGGAAAGATTCATTGGCATACTCATAGAACATACGGCAGGAAATTTCCCGCTTTGGTTGAGTCCTGATCAGATCGCGGTATTACCCATAAGTGAAAAGTATCACGATTACGCCAACCATCTTTTAAAATATCTAAATAATCACGATATTCGCGGCCTTGTTGACGAAAGGGCTGAGAAAATTGGCCGAAAAATTCGTGATGCAGAAGTTTCTAAAATTCCAATAATGCTTATTGTTGGAGAGCAAGAGGCTGAAAATCAAGAGGTTTCGGTTAGAGTTCACGGTCAAGGTGATGTTGGCAAGTACAGTCTACAGGGCTTTGTAGACTTTTTTAATGATTTGTTAAACGAATAAGCGTTTTTGAAGAAAAAGAAGAAAAAGTTTAGAGGTAGGGTCAGGGACCCGCACAACATTAACCAGTATATCAAGTCAGATCCAATTCGTTTGGTCGGAGAAAATATCGAACAGGGAATTTACGATCTGAGCAAGGCTCAAAGCCTGGCCAGAGAACTTGAACTGGACCTCGTTGAGATTTCACCAAAAGCGCAACCTCCTGTATGTAAGATAATGGACTACAGGAAGTTTCTTTACGATCAGAAAAAGAAGGCCAAAGAAATGAAGGCCCATGCGGCCAAAACAGATATCAAAGAGATCCGTTTTGGCCCCAATACAGACGAACACGATGTGAACTTCAAGATGAAACACGCTGAAAAGTTCATTTCGGAAGGACATAAAGTAAGAGCGTATGTATTCTTCAGAGGGAGAAGCATCGTCTTTAAGGAGAGGGGAGAGCTATTGTTGCTCAAATTTGCGGAGAGTTTGCAAGAAATAGCTAAGCTTGAGCAATTGCCTAAAATGGAAGGCAAAAAAATGATTATTGTTTTAGCACCAAAGTAAAATAAGATGCCTAAAGTAAAAACAAATTCCAGCGCTAAGAAGCGATTTAAAGTAACGGGCTCTGGAAAAATTAAGAGGAAGCATGCCTTCAAAAACCACATTTTGACAAAGAAGACCAAGAAGCAAAAATTGGCTCTGCGTCACGATGGATTGGTCAGCGATGCAGACTTGAACAACGTTAAACAAATGTTGCACCTCAGAAAGTAAAACCCTCTTAAGGGAAAGTTAAATTATTCGGGCTTGAAGACTCCGTGAAGGCGGGGCGCCTTGTTTAAAGAAAAAGAAAATGCCAAGATCAGTTAACGCAGTAGCCTCAAGAAGGCGAAGAAAGAAAATGATGAAGCACGCCAAGGGTTACTTTGGCCGCAGAAAAAATGTCTGGACCGTAGCAAAGAACGCCATAGAAAAAGGATGGCAGTATGCATACAGAGACAGAAAAGTCAAGAAAAGAAATTTCAGATCACTTTGGATTATGAGAATCAATGCAGCGGCAAGAGAGCATGGTATGAGTTACTCTCAATTCATTGGTGCAGCAAACGCTAAAGGTATTGAGCTAAATAGAAAAGTTCTAGCCGATCTAGCTATGAACCATCCTCAAGCTTTTGCTGAAGTGGTAAAGAAAGTTAAATAGAATATTTGATATTAAAGGAGTCCCGGTCTAACGGCCGGGACTTTTTTTATGGTGTTTTTTTTAAGTCTGAGCGCTAAGGCCCCAATCCTGAGATTATATCTGCTGGAAGAAGTTGATCATAGGAACAGGGAAAGGCAATAAATCTCCATCCACGACTATACCGCCAAATCCAAATTGAAATGCTCTAGTAGGCTTGGTTTGAATTCTCAATGCTGGAATCAGGTAGGAAAATGTTCCGCCATCTGAAGTGGTTGGAGGTGCGATCACCGAGTCAAATACAAGACTGACCTTATTACCTACTTTGGTCATGGCTGCTACTGAGAAAAGCCCTCGTGAATCACTATTTCCTTCAAAAGTGGTGTAAAGGAATCCACCGGTAAGCGTCACATTTGACTTGCGATCTCCCAAAGTCAAACTGGCAAAAGGCAGTGCACCAAATCCATCGGGCTGAGCCCAGCTTAAGGTACCGACTAAAGTACCCAGACCCAGATTCGCCGTCTTGCGCTCATTCAAAGGTATACTGTACTTGAATGTACCCACCAATGGGCTTGCCAACCAGGTGGTCATGACACCGACACCTACATTTTCTGCCACACCAAATTGGAAATCTGGTCCAAACAGGTACCAATTAATATAGCTTTCCCCCTTTTTCATGGGTAGGCCGTTGGTAGTTAGCATATAGCGTGTAGCAAATACATCATCTCGCATTACTGTTCCGGATGGGGTGATATCCGCCTCATCCACTTCTTGAATTTCTTTTACCTCATGCATGGGGATATATATGTCACCCACATTGTCGGTCCGCAGTAACAGTTCTCGCGCATCTTTGGACATGATCCGTCCAACGTATTCCGTTCCATCATTTTTGATGACCATATAGGTCTTGGTGGTGTCCACGTCCTGAGCTTGAACCTGAAATAAGCCAGCCATCAAGGCCATTAGAGTAAATAAGATGTATTTTTTCATGGTGGTGTTTTCCGCAAAGTTATGGCAATGTGTACAATCTGAACTGACTAATGGCAAGTCTAGGTATGTTAATTCTCAGGTTCCAGTTTATCCAGGTAACGAGTCACTGTCCTTGGGCTCGCACTTCTGATCCTAAATCTGCCTTGTGAGAGCTTTGGACCTTTTTCAAAAATGATATCATTGAATTCTTTGTCTGTAGAGTACACATTCAAAGAACCCATATAGTAATCAATATAGAACCAATCGTATTTTGATACTTCGAGATACATTGTGAATCTGGTGCCAGAACGCCTTTTGACCATTTGAATTTGAGCATCTATCTGCTTGTTGATCTGTTTGCCATTGATCGTGGCAATTTGAACCGGCTCAAATGAAACAAAGGATTTTCTGTATGGTGAGTAGTGCATACTCATCTTGGAGATGAGTAAATTGGCGTTTAAATCCCCCTCGGGATTCAACTGACCCAGAGACTGCTTAGACAAGACATTGTCCAGACGCTTTGGTTCTACAAACTCGGCAGCTGCATTCGTCGTAAAGATATTATCGTGTTCTGCGTCGGGATTTCCTTCTGCATTGGCTTCAATCACTGCTACGATTCTATCGTAACACTCCGTTGGCAATTCAATATTCAGCGCCGTCCCAGATCGTGGCGGTGGCCCGTCCCTCTTGGACGAGCTTCATGAACATCGTGTCGGTCAATCGGACGGAAAACGGCTCCGCCACGTGCACATTCGCCCAGTTTGCCGATACCAG
>JAHEKB010000166.1:4114-5600 GCA_024638525.1 Bacteroidota bacterium | reverse complement strand
CCCAATTGGCAGCAAGCCCTTCAATGTAAAGAGGAGCAAAGTAGGCTACTCCTGCCAAAAGTGCTATGGCCAAGGCGAATCCTATTCCCGGGCTCTGAAGTTCAAAGTATATGCCACCGATCATCAATAAAATAAGCACAGAACGCAGTGCCGGATTGGCGAAGAAACTGACCAGTTTGTCAACGGAAGATTTTTCAATGCGTTCAATGCTGTAATCCTCAATGCCATTGAGCTCTAGAACTTCCTGAACCGACTTTGCTACACCTTCACAATAGCCCCATTTAATTGCTTCTTCGGTGGTCAGGGTGATTACCTTAGATGAATCATCCAAGCCTTCGACAACTATGGACTCGTCCACCATTCCTTCTGCAATATCGGGATTGCGCTTATAGGTCAATATGGTGTCTCCATTAACTATGGCAGTATCGTATCCATGACTTTCTGCTGTGCTGCGCATTTGTTTGCGCATATAGCTTTGATACTTATCCGGAGCTGCTTCTCCACTCTGGGTAACCACCGTTGCTGCACCAATACTCCCGCCAGGACGCATATATATTTTATCGCAAGCAAGGCTGATCAGAGCACCAGCCGAGGCTGCATTATTATCTATGAAGACATATACCGGAATATCCGTATTCAATAAACGTGTCCTGATGGAGTCAGCATCCGTGACATAGCCGCCATAGGTATTCATATGCACGATGATCAGATCTGCATTTATATTTTCAGCGTAATCAACTGCTTTGTTGGTAATGCGAGTAGCTGATGGAGCGATGTCTTCTTTGATGTCAAAGACCACTGCGGTCTTTGATTGCCCAAAAGCGGTCAATTGCAACAAGACGAGAAGTTGAACGAGGATTTGTTTCATTTTAACAACAATATTAAAACCACTGGCAATAAAGTTAATAACTAAATGTTATCACTACCCACACAACTAGTAGTTTTGTCATGAAGATGAAGAAGACGCTGACCATAGTCATAGCAATGATTGTTAGCAGTTTTGCCTTTGCAGAAAAGGCAGATTCTGTAGGAACCAAAGTCAAAAACGGAAAACTTTATGTGCTTCACAAAGTAGAGGCAGGTCAAGGATTATATAGCATTAGTAAAAAATACGGTGTGAGTTTATCTCAACTCATTGCTGAGAATCCGGGTTCAGAAGAGGTGATTAAGACGGATCAAATTCTTTGGGTGCCAACGGACAGAGAAGTGAAGATGGAAGAAGCTGTGGTTGAAGAATTCTTTGATAAAACAGAAGAATACATAGAATATCCAGATGAATCTACTTTGGACACCAGTCCGAGCACATGGGGCATGCAACACAAAGTCAGCTTAGGAGAGACCTTGTTCGGCATTGCTAAAAAGTACGATACTTCCGTTGAATTGATTAAAGGACTGAATAAATTGGAGTCGGACATGATAACCGAAGGTCAAATGCTTCTTGTTCCTGCGGGATCTCAAGAGGCCAGTCAGACAGATTATGAAATGG
>JAHEKB010000166.1:0-4104 GCA_024638525.1 Bacteroidota bacterium | reverse complement strand
AAATGGATATAGAAGCTGAGACTCAAGATATGGATCTTCCAATGGAAATTGAGGATATACCTATAGAAAGCGTGGAACTACTTGAAGACGATGTTAAAATAGAGGGTTACAGCATTAAGATTACTCGTTTAAAAGAATACAATCTAGAAAAAGTAGAAGAGGAGGGCCGAGCGGAATTAGCTGGCGATGATATTCCTACTAGCAAGAATTTCGCGCACCACTTTAATGCTCCTTTAGGCACTGTGATTATGGTAAATAACCCCAAGACCAATAAAACAGTATTTGTGAAAGTGGTCGGAAATTTCAATATTGAGGATCAGAATTCCAGCATCATCAGACTTTCTGAGTTGTCTGCTTCCAGCATTGGACTTGATTCAGAAGGAGGAGTGGTGACCCTCAGCTATGCTAGATAATCAAATACAGATAAAAACGGCAAATTTTCTTTTTTTAGTTGGCTTCTCGGTGGGATTTGTCGGCTTGTTCTTTTCACCCTTCATTGCCAGTCTGGGTACGGGATTAATCATAGGGGCGGCCCTTTTGAGCATCAAGCAACTCAAATACATTTCTTGGCAAACCATAGTATTGTACAGCCTACCACTGCTTTTCTTGCTTTCAGATCTCTTTAGACCTAGCGGGGCATTAATCAGGGAGGACAAACTCTTGCTTAGCTTTGGTTTTACGGGCATGGCACTATCTTGTTTCATTTATGGCAATAGAATAAAAACGCAGTCAAAATTCTTGCTGATACTCGTTCTATCAACCGTAGTTGTCGTAAACCTAATTACTGTATTTAATTATTTTTCCAATCGGGAAGAGATCGATCTATTGCTACGTCAGTCTAAGGCGATACCCATAGCGGGAGGCATGCACCACATTCATTTTGGCGTTATTAATGCAGTCTGCATTTCGTTTTTGCTTTATTTATTGCTGATTCGAAAAAGTGCGCATAAGCTATGGTTAGGAGCGCTCTTGGCAATACTGGTGTGTTGTTTCCATATACTTAGCTCAAGAACCGGTTTGGTGTCTTTTTACAGTGCTTTCTTTATTAGCTTAGTGGTGTATGCTATAAAACAATCCAAAATTGTACCTGCAATTATTGCTATTGCGGTCGCAGTAATGGTTAATTTCTTGGCCTTTCAGTTCAGCAGCAGCTATCAAAGCAAACTGGCCAACTCCATAGAAGATGTAAACAGCTGGGATAAAGACGTAGAAGTCAACTACAAAAGCATGGGCATGCGAATAGAAGCCTATAAGGTAAGTTTAGCCATAATCAAAGACAGGCCGCTGTTCGGAGTTGGTGCATCGCAAATGGACGCAAACATGCAAGACTATTACGACAAGATGGATAGCAAGCTTTTTGTCGAGAATCGTGTAGGTCCTCACAATCAATTCCTAGAATTTGGTATTAAATATGGTTTATTTGGTATGCTATGGGTGCTTGCCTTTGCTCTTTTTTGGCTCAGCCGAAGCGTGATGCCCGTGGATTATGCTTTGCTTATAGCAGTACTCGTGATTTTGTTCTCGATGCAGTTCGAGTCTTTGTTGGAACGTCAAGTCAGCATCTTTATCACGGCATGCTTTCTGCCCTTAATCCAGATGAAAAGCCAAGAATATTAGAACAAATTGACGCTACAAACGTGATAATAAGAGTACCTTTGAGTTTGCAATAATGAAGAAAATCGTTCTACTGCTATTTCTGAGTATGCCCTTGCTTTCTCAAGGACAAAACGAATTCAAAGACAGATTTTTTATTGGCTTTGTTTCTTCTTATTACATCGATTTTATTAGTTCTCCGTTGAGCATTGTTGATTTGAGTAGAACTATTGACGATGGAGTTGGAGGAACCATTCAAACACCGGATACCGCTGTGCCATTTCAAACGCGGTTCATATCTTTTGTATCTCTTGGTGTTGAACCCAGGTATAACATTTATCAATTCAATGAGAACGCCGCATTAGCCATCGCTGCACCAATAACATTGGGATTCGGTCAAGCATTTGAACAAAATGAAGATGTAGAGGGCGCAAGGGGCTTTGGCAATTTTCAATTGCCACTGCTGCTCAAGTTTTATCTTGGAACGAATTCAACATATGAAAGCACAGAAGATTTTGGATTTAGTGCAGGAGCTGGCTTCGAGTACAATAAGTTAGCACTTATCCCTACAGACGAGAATCAAAGAATATTGGATGCGAACAGAGGATGGATCATGCCAGTCTTTTCGGCCAGTGTTCATTTTTGGAGAGGGAGTTCACCCATAGAAATTAACTTTAAATACGGCAGGGGATCTATTTCCAGCTATAAGGTTAATAGCACCGGTTCACCTTTGCCTGATGGAGAAAGGTTTACGCGAGCCAACTCCATTAAACTTTCATTCATCTATCTACTCGACTATTAGAATGAAAGGAATTCTGAGGTCTTCATTAAGCTTGTTTTTATTGACCTTTCTTGTGCTTCCAACGTTCGCACAACAGCTAATCTCTGGCATGGTCACGGACTTGGATGATAGGCCGGTACCAAATGTTTTGGTCACTGAAGAGGGGACGAAGAATTCCACCTATACCAATCTAGAAGGCAGGTTTAAACTAAGATTCAGTTCAGATAAGAACAAATTAAATTTCAATCACCCCGACTATAACTTGGTGAGGGTGCCCATTGACAGCCAATTGTTGATCCAAGTATTCATGGCACCTACCGTTTTGGGCAATACCTATAGTTTAGCAGGTAGAGCGGGCTATACAGACCTTTTGGTAAAGAACCCTAACAAAAGGCTTGAAAACATGCCATACCTCTTGGGTGAAGCTGATGTGAATCGGCAACTTCAAATGATGGCTGGAGTAGAACACGGGTCCGAGGGTTTTAGCAATTTGATCGTAAGAGGAGGAAATGTGGATGAGAACCTCTATTTGTACAACGATATCCCCATCTATAATTACAACCATTTGTTTGGCATATCGTCTCTTTTTCATACCAACGGAATAGGCAATGTCAAATTACATAAAGGCACCGTTTCCAGTAAATATGGTGGGAGACTTTCATCTGTAATTGAATTAGAATCCCCAACCAGCAGTGAGTTCAGTGGATTAAGCGGTGAAATAGACATCAGCCCATTGTCAATGGGAGTATATATCCGCTCAATAAAAAAGAACGAAAGCTATTTCACTTTAAGTGCCAGAAGATCGTGGATGGACCTCCTGTTACCAATAGAGGTGAGACAAAATGATTTGAATGCCAATTTTAGTGATGTACAGCTCAATTATGGCAAAATATTGAAGAACGGCGACCAATGGGAACTCAGCTTAATGCGCAGCCATGACTTCTATCTGTACAGCTTGGAATCTGTTCCAGACAGCGGTTCTCTGCAGAGAGCCAGATACAATATCAACTTTGAGTGGGGCAATCTTGCAGGGGGCTTGCGCTACCGCCAAATCATTAATAAAAGAACTGTCGCAGTCCACGCAGTGCAGTTTAGTTCATTTGGCAATGCTTTAGTACAGAAAGAAGAGATATTGAATTCTTCGATAAATATCAACAATCCAATCAGCACCTTTACCAATAAGAGCGGGATTCGAGAGTACATACTAAAGACCGATTGGCAGTATTTCAGAAGTAATTCAGAAGAACTGATTTACGGGAGTCACCTCAATGTAAAGACCTACCGTCCTGGCTTTGTCAGACGCCAATCAAGCGATTATCCAAATTTAGATGACGTAGATGAAACACTGGGTCAGAAGGCTTTCAGCCCTTCTTTTGAATTAGCGGTATATGGAGAATATTCCAAACACCTCAGTGCTACAGCGGAAATATCCTTGGGCTTTAGGGGAGTTGGCTATGCATACAAAGATTTAATCAACTTCTATCCCGAGCCGAGAATCCACTACAGTAAAATCTTAGATGAACGATCTGTGTTTAAAGTGGCCTATAGCAGACATCATCAATTTACGCGATTACTAAATGTAGGTGGCACTGGAAATCCCCAAAACTTTTGGGTTCCGGCTACTGAAAGTATACGTCCACAGTCCAGTGATTTGATTGAAGCATCTTACGAACGCAAGCTCGGTAAGATATATAGCCTGAGTAGCTCCGCTTACTTTAAGCGTTTAAACA
>JAHEKB010000165.1:1147-5729 GCA_024638525.1 Bacteroidota bacterium | reverse complement strand
GGAACCCTCGCCCTATACGACGCTTTCGCCACTTTCGGGAACAACCGATTGAGCAGGGGCGTAAGCCAGAGATTGTGGTATGAGAAAGAACTGTTCAAAGGCTACACTCAAAGAGTGTCTCTAACTCATAAAGAATACCTCTTTCAGCCCATAGGTGACTTTGAATTTGGATACCTATCTGACCCCTTGGATCCGGGTAGTTTGCTGTCAGATTTTAATGTGAGTAGCATTAAGTTGCGGGGCCGATGGTCGCATAAAGAACAATTTGTATTCAGAAAGAACAAGAGGTTGAGCTTTGGTAACCTAAAGGCCCCTGTTGTCAGCATAGACTACACCCATGGATTTAAAGACATACTGGGAGGTGATTTCGACTTTGACAAGGTCGGTCTGGAAATATGGCAGTTTAACTCCCTCGGCAACATTGGAACATTTGAATACACCATCAAGGCCTACAAAAGCTTTGGTACTTTGCCTTATCCTGTGTTATTCCTAATGCGGGGTAATCAGTCCATTTTTAGTAGCGACATCTCTTATAATCTCATGAACTGGTTCGAATTTGTTGCCGATCAATACGTTTCGCTGGATTATGAGCATCAATTCAATGGCCTTCTGTTAAATAGGTTTCCACTGATTCGTAGCTGGAAATTGAGAAGTTTCATCAATACAAAAATGGTCTACGGTACTTTGTCAGAAGAGAACCGAGCGCTAATGCCTGCACCAGAAACTGGGATTCAAAGACCAAGTGGCTTTGACCAGAATATCCCTTATGTTGAGCTGGGATATGGCATTGAAAATATACTGAGATTTATACGGGTAGATTTTATACACCGCTTGACCTACCTAAACGAAGACCACCCAGATACCAGGCCTTTTGGAGTTAAGGCAACAGCCGTGTTGAGGTTTTAAGACAGCGTTTCACTCAGTCGCTGTTCTTCGGCAGTAATCATCTCTCGAATAATTTGACTTAGAGAAATCCTGATGTCCCAATTGGGATAATCAGAGCGTAGTCTACTAAGATCTGAATAGTAACAAATATGATCTCCAATGCGGTTTTCTTCGCTTAAGCTGTAGTTGACCTCGTATCCCCCAATCTCCTTAATAAGATCTATACACTCCAATACAGAAGCTGAATTCTCTTTGCCGCCTCCAAGGTTATATACCGCTCCAGGAGTATGCGGGTTTTCAATAAAGACTTCGAATGCTTTGACAACATCTTCAGAATGAATTTGATCTCGCACTTGTTTCCCTTTATAACCAAATATGGTATATGGCTTAGCTGTCACTGCTACCTTAACCAGATAGGAGAGAAATCCGTGTAACTCCACACCACTGTGTTGTGGCCCGGTTAAACAGCCTCCTCTGAAGCTCACGGTAGGCATGCCAAAATACCTCCCATATTCCTGGACAATAATGTCGGCGGCAGCTTTACTCGCTCCAAACAAACTATGCTTGCATTGATCAATCCTGCAGTCCTCGGATATTCCATTTATGTATCCAGGGTCATCGTATTCCCACCTTCGCTCGAGCTCTTTGAGCTGGATTTCATTTGGCGCATCTCCATAAACCTTATTTGTACTCATATATACAAAGGGAGACGCTATACAATGCAAACGATTGGCTTCTAACAAATTCATAGTTCCCACTGCATTGGTATCGAAATCATCAAATGGAATTTTAGCTGCAAGATCATGGCTGGGTTGGGCGGCGCAATGAATAGTCGCATCTGGTTGTTCGCTCTTATAGAGATCAAGGACCTCTTCTCTATTTCTAATGTCGATATTCCGATGGCTAAAATCTATAGGTAGTTCCTGCAGAAGTTTTCGGTTCCAGCTGGTGTCTCCACCTTCACCAAAAAAGTACTTTCTTAAATTGCTGTCAACACCAATGATCTGATGTCCCTTTTTGCCAAAATATCTAACCGCTTCTGAACCGATTAATCCACTGCTGCCTGTAACTATGATCTTCATGTTGCCTGTAAAGGGCGCAAAGGACTAACTTTTGACCTAAATATCAAATAGGCCCTTTGTCAATAAAATTTGATCTTCAGCAAGGCCGCGATGCTCATGCGTAGCATAACCAATCCATTCTTAATACGACCGGTCATTTTGGTCTCACCATAGGTTCTTTCCATATAATGAACCGGAAGGTCTATGAGTTTTAAATGGGTTTTTGCAGCGCCAAAGATCAATTCGTAATCTCCCCATCTGTCAGTAACACCCCAGCTGTCTCTTAAGGCTTTCACCTTCTTAAAATCTGAGCGGTATAAAACCTTAGTGCCACACAGTGTATCCTTGATCTTGGTATCCAAAATGTATGAAAAGAACATGCTGAAGAATTTGTTCCCCATTACGTTGAAGAAACGCATAGCTTCGTCGTGCATGGGATACAACAGTCTTGAACCATTGATGAATTCACCGTACCCTTTGCTTATGGCTTCGTAGAAATACGGTAACTCCTCTGGAATAACAGTAAGGTCTGCATCCAGTATCATCAATACATCTTTTTCTGCCGCATCAAAACACGTCCAAACGTTTTGTGCCTTATTAATCCCTGGTGAATTGACCAGTCTTATGTTCTTTTCGGGATACTTTTCTGCCATTTCCAGGACTACGTCTGGAGTACCATCTGTTGATTTATCATCGCCAAATATTATTTCTTGATCAGCTGCAAGCTGAGGAATGCGCTCAACAGCAGCTTGAATGTTGCCCGCTTCGTTTCTACATGGAATTACAATAGAGACCGAAGGGTTTAGTTCTTGGGCCGGCAGCAATCGAGCCACAGTGATATTCATCATGCACAGATGCCTAAAAATCGGTAGTCTAGCCACAAAGCGATTCATAAAATAGCTCAGCACCGGAATATTGAAGGGAATGAGAATAAACTTCTTATGATAAATAGCCTCGTAACCGCTCAAGTGGAGAAGGTTGTCTATGTCGTTTGGCGAAACCCAATTGTGAACTTTTTGAGGTAATTTTAATTTGAGTCGCTCTGCAAGTCGAACAAGCGAATGCCAAGCATAATTATAATATGTAAAAACTATACGCGTCCTTGAATGGCAGTTCTGCTTTAATTGATCAAGACTGGCCTTAATGTCTACAATGTCTTCTGTTGATGAGATAATGATGTGGTCGAACTCGCCTTCAACACCAACTTGTTCTGCATTCTGTGCATGAAATTCCAATTCGGGATACTTGCGTCTTGCCTCCTCAATTTGCTCTGCACTGCTGTCTACCCCCACTCCTTTGGATGGCCTAAGTTCATTGAGAATGTAACCTATGCTGCACCTCAGATTTAGAACTCTACTGTTCTCAACTACTACAAATTTGAGCGTTTTTAAGAGCTGCCTATAGTAATAGGGATTGCGTTTGATCCATTTGATGCGCTTTGGGGTAATGTCATCGTTCTTTTTTGCGATGTTGTTGCGCAATTCTTCTAAATGCGGATGCTTGATCATGATAAAGGGCTACGAAAATAAGAAAATAGAAGGCTGTCTAGTTAAAGCAGATCAACTCCCAATGAGTCTTTCCGCACGTAGTCATGAGGCGACTTAGGAGCATATGCCCCTCTTGAGCGCTGGATTCTGCGCCATTGAATTCAAAAAGTGCCAAGCTGAAGCTTGCGCGCTTAGTTGTTCGTTTGTGACTTACTTTCCCCATGAATGGTTTCTCAAGGCAAACAATCACACCACGAATAGTAGTTAGACTATCCAAAGTTAGCCTAAATTCTTTTGCTTTCAAAGAATGAACGCATTAAGGCTTTGCTCTCTTCTTCCATAACACCCCAATCCGTGGCAATTTTATACGATGCAATAGATTGTGTAAACCCATGTCTTGGCTCCTGACAAGCAATGGAAAGTTTCGAAAGCCTGCTGTGTTGAATTGCCCCAAAGCACATGAGGCAGGGCTCCACTGTCACATAGAGCTGACAATCAGGTAGATATTTAGCGCCAAGGAAATTAGCAGCAGCCGTAATAGCCAACATTTCCGCATGAGCCGTTGGGTCTTTTAGGCGCTCTACTTGATTATAGCCTTTGCCGATTATTCTGTTTTCAGCAACTACCACTGCTCCAACAGGCACCTCGTCTTCATCAAAAGCTCTGCGGGCAAGCATCAATGCTTGCTTCATGAAATATTCAGCACCTAGTTCCACGGGATTCCTTAATTTTACCTCAAATTTAATCCATGTCCATTGATAACAAATTGGAGCAGCTCAAGCTGCAGCATCAGATCTTTGAAATTCTTCAAAACGACAATGGGGTAAGTAGTCATTTTGACTACCATATCAACTTGGTTTCTGAATCAGATACGGTTAAACTCAACTTGCTGACATATAATAAAAGGCATAATGAATATATGTTGTTCCACAGTGTGAGCGGCAAGAGCTCTTTGGATTGTTTGCACAAGATGTTGAATTACATCAACCAACAGATCGAAGGTCCAGATGCCAATTCCTACACAATAAATTGGAAAAAGAAGGGCGAAGAGACCGAGTATCTGAGTTATTTCATGGCAGACAATGAAGAGGAAGCAATTCAAAAATTCCTTCACGAGAAAAATCCCAACGAATTTATCTTTAGTTGTAG
>JAHEKB010000165.1:0-1137 GCA_024638525.1 Bacteroidota bacterium | reverse complement strand
TAGCTTAAATCCTGTGAGCTAGCTTCATTATAGTAGTGCAATTGTTCCATAATGGCGTTGTAAAGCATTTCACCTACGAATTTTGCGCCTTTGCCACTAAAATGAGTATAATCCTTCCCTGCATATCCTCTTTCCACCCATGCAGCCATCGAGTTTTCTCCACCCATGGCCTCGTATAGGTCCCAAAATGCGCAACCCGTTTCAAACGCGGCATTTCTCATCGCATCTCTAATCAGCGGAATATTGCTGTAAGAAACGTATTGACCTCCCTTGTTTCGACTCATGTCAGATGGGCCAATCACCAATATACTTACATCGGGGTAGGCTTGTTTGATCGCCTTTAACTCTGACCTTAGCATTCTTTCATAATATGTGTAGTCTGAAAGTACGCTTGGAATCACATTGACTCCATATTGCAAAATAATCAGTCTCACATTCAACTTGGAAAGCTGAGCTCCATATACATTCCTGTTCATGGAACTAAAGCCCAGAGCTGCACTGCCCCTCATAGGAAAATTGTCAACCGCAACTCCCTGATAGCCATCTAAAGCAAAGCCATACAACAAAGGGTATTTACCTTGAACCACATCTAGTCTCATTGAACGCTGCACGCTTTGATTCCATTCGGCAATGCCAAAACCTCTTTTGGCTGGCAATAGCTGCCTCTTATAGGTGGTATCTATTCTAAGGTCAATGGTAAAGGGTTCATCTGCACTGTACAAGAAACGGATCCTGTCATATTGCCTGACTAAAGGGTAGCTTGATTTTGCATTGCTGACCTTTACATAGGCTGTGCTTTGTTCTACTTTTTCAAATATGGGTTTGTAAATCGTATCGATAACTTGAATACTGTCCACCGTATTAAAGCTGTCAATTGCGATGGTATCATAAGCAATCACTCTATTGTAAAACCCCTGGATTTGAAAGCTTGCCGCTCCAATTCCGTAAAAGTTGCCTTCGGGTTTACTTCCCTTTTTGTAGATAGCGTGCTTAATGATATTTGGACTTTGTCTAACGTATGCTGTTCGTCGTGCACCTGCAGTCGGTTCAAGTGGGAGCACAATACCCGGACCCTTTCCGCCAAACAAGAGCTGCATTCTATTTCTAAAGTAGTCGCTTATTCTGTCCCCTTCTAAT
>JAHEKB010000164.1 GCA_024638525.1 Bacteroidota bacterium | reverse complement strand
TTCCATATAGCCACCGCACTCATTGGTGCCAGTAAATACAAGGTTAGCCACATCGTGGTCAACAAAGAATTCCAATGCTCCAGGATCTGGACCACAAGCAGTTCTTGATGCTCCATCCAAATCTTGGGTAGTTAATCCGGCAACACCTTGGTTGGCAAACTCTGGATTGCTTGGAGTAAAATCTCCACCACCTACAAATAAAGGATCGGTCCACCATGAATTGGTTTCATTGGACTGGCCTAACCAAGTATTAAACACATTGGTTGTTCCACCATAATACCAAACGGCAGCGCTAGAAGTGCTATACCAAACATTGGCTTCAAATTCCATTTCGCCTATACCATATGGTACATAGACCAATCTTAAACCATTGGTACTGTAGTAAGTAGATGTACCTTCTAGGTTAACAATGTTGTTCTTAACCTGATACGTAGTTGCATCGGACTGGTAAGCATATGGATAGATTCCATACTGATAGTACAATACATCTGCATCTAGAGAAATGGTGTTGTTTACAATAATTACATTGTCTGAATAATAACCTGCATAAATACCATAGTTGTAATAACTCGCGTCATTGTTGGCTATCATATTATTGGTAATGGTTAGGTTGTCATTATAGTAAATGGCATAGATAGCAAATGTTCCGTAAGTGGTTCCATCGTTGCCTGTAAACTCGTTACGGTCTATGGTTGTATTGCTGCCATAATAGTAAGAGTAGATACCATATACATAATAAGATGCCGTATTGTCGGTAATTCTGTTTCTAAGAATGCTTTGGTTACGACCGTAATAATAGTTGTATATACCATACATATAGAAAGTGGCATTATTATCGTGAATGTAGTTATCTGTAATAGATCCATTCTCACCATAATAATAATTGTTGATGCCGTAAACGTAGTTAGCCACATTATTAGATACTTCGTTTCCTATAAAATCATTGCCTCTTCCGTAGAAGTAGTTGTTGATTGAATAGAAGAAGTAACCGTTGGCTTCGTTGTTGTCTACTAGGTTGTAAGACACCAAATTGTTGTCGTTGTAGTAATAAAAAACTATACCGCCTTGGTAATAGATTCCGTTCGACTCATTGTTAGTGATCTCGTTGTAGCTAATATCCATGTAGTCGTTGTAATACTCCATGTATATATAACCATAGTAGTTATATGCCGTTCCCGTACGATCTCCAACATTACCGTCAATGATGTTGTTCTTAACTTCTAATCTAGAAGTAGAAGAACCGTTGGAATAGTAGAAATAGATACCAAACATCTCGTTGTCGCCGGTTAAACCAGTGATGGTGTTGCCGTTGAACTGAGATTGAATGCTACCGTTCTTGATGTAACGTGAATAAGTACCCCAAATTCTGTTAATGTCGCCTCTTTGACTGTGCATGTCGTTTCCATTAAATTGGATTCCATTTACATAGTTCAAGTAGCCAGCAACATTATAGTAGTTGGTGATGTCGTTGTTAGTGATAACCACATCGTCTGTATACGAGCTTGAGCCGTAATAGCCGATGGCAAAAACAGGACCTGCTCCGGTGTTTCCATCATTGGAAAAAGAGTTGCCTGTAATGGTGTTACCACTACCGAGATTACCACTGCCTGTAGAGCTTGCACCTGAAGAGAACGCAACGTACTCCGAGGTGCTAGTCCCTGTATATCCAGTCATATGGATGTTACAGTTACTAATGGTGTTCATGTCAGCATCGTTGCCAATCCAGATGTTTCTGGCATAGGCTGCTGTAGTGTCGTTTACAATAACCAAATCATCAATGGTCATGTAGTCGGTTCCGTTTAAACCAATAGTGTAAGTTGCCCCTCTACTATCAATTGTTTCGCCGTTTCCGTTAATAGTGATACTGTTGGTACTGCTAGCACCTAGAATCACATTGAACATAACAGATTCGTCATACGGACCAGATCCGCTAACAATGTCGATCGTCACTGCCCCAGATACGCCATAGGTCTCGAGTGAGTCTGCTAAACTGTTAAAGGATTGGAAGTTGGTGGCACTCGCCGCAGAATTTTGATCTACAGTAAGATTACCAGAGTACTGTGCAAATGTTTGCCCGGCAAACAATAAGGCACATGCAAAGAAGGAATTTTGGATAAACGTAGAAAGCCTTTTTTTCCTAACGTAATTTTTTGTCATATAAATGAGATTAAATATTAAACTACGCTTAGGACGTTACGAATCTACTAAATTTATTGTTATGCAAGTTATTTTTTTTTCTAGGGAGTGAAAGGGCTCAAATTGGATGTGATTTAAATTGACAATAGATTGGTATTTACACCATCTTCTTATAAAATATTAATTATTTTAAATTTCTAAAACATTGAAAATCAGGCGTAAAGTAGATTTTTTTAAAATATTTTTCAAGGAATGACAATAATGTGATACTATTGGCGGTTCATATCCTGACTAACAACCGGAATTGGCTTTCCACTAACAAGTCCTTTAGTGTATGTTCCTCAAAATCCTAAGCAGAATTTACACAGTAATAGTTAGTAATTTGGAGCGTAAAACTTTAAAACAGTACGAAATATCCCAGAATTGAGACGGGTGTTTTCCAAAAGAATTAACTATCAACTTTAGTGGCTAAGCGAATGCAAAGGCGTAATTATTAATACAAAGCTCATCCTGGCTTTTGTTATTTCTGCCTTCCCTAGTCCACTCAACATTAAACAGAAAGATCTTGACACGATTGACGTCTTGGCAGCGCCTGCGCTGTAATATTCTCAATCAGAGTCCACTATTTGAAGTGGGGCAAAATAGCTTAGGACAGCCCCGCTTCATTAGTGTAAAAAATGAGAGAGCAAACGATCCTTAAATCACTAGCTTCTCATTCTTGGGTGGGACGACATTTTAACATACGCAAACGTTTCAGTTAGTTCCACCCTTTTTATAAATCAATGTCTTACTTACGCCTATTTTAGAATTAATCTTTAAAGGTAGTAAAAAATGACTAGTACCATCCTAGTAAACGTAGAAGTAATTCATTCCTTACATATTATCGTATTTATTGCATAGTTTTTTGAGGCGGTATTTAGAATGTCAGGAAAATACTAACTTGCACATCCTATGAAATTCAGCTGGATGATATTGGCTTTGGTTCTAGTGCTAGGACAAGCCGCATGCAACAAACCTTCTATTCCTATCCCGGATGATAAAGAAGACTCTGGTAATAAGGGGCCAAGCATCTATGTTGGAACATGGGAGTATACAATGATCGACATGAGCAATGGAACCTTATCTGCTCAAGGCCAGGCATTAGGAACCTTTAAAGGGAGCGGAAAAGACATGATTGGTACGGTTGTAGTAACGGAAAATCCAAACCGCTTCGTGGCTGAATTAGAATATACTGCAGCATTGACATTGAGTATTTTTAACCAGTCTTTGCAGCAAGAAGTTCCAGTAGAAAAGAGAATTATCACCGGTGATTGGAGCGAGAAAAACGGAGAAATAAGCCTAAAAGCAGACGATGGTTCTGATATTGAGGTAATCTCTAGTACTGCGAATAAAGTAGTGTTTAAAGGGGAATTTACGGAAAAGCTAGCCGTTGGTCAGCAGTTCAACTTTGATGCTGTTTCCGATGTGCAAGTGACCATTGAAAAGTAGCTAAAAACCTCCCATTATCTCTTCAATCTCGTTTAGACTCACCATGCGGTAGTCTGGCTTAATTCCCAATTGTCGTTTGTTTTATTCTCTTGTCAACCCTTCTTATAAAAAATATTGCCATTCAGCTCTAAGGGCTAAAAGTGTTTGAGGGCTTCTTTTTTACTTAATGGCTGAAGCTCAGTCTTTTGCACAAAATCCCGAACCCAAGCCGGATTGCTTCGGGCATATTCCCGCAGCGACCATCCTATGGC
Organism: Bacteroidota bacterium; assembly: GCA_024638525.1. Lineage (GTDB taxonomy): Bacteria > Bacteroidota > Bacteroidia > NS11-12g > UBA9320 > JAHEKB01. The sequence goes on along the minus strand of JAHEKB010000164.1, from coordinate 1,867 downwards.
TTTTTTAATAAAGAACTCTTTTTGATGCTTGTGCTTGTGAATCACTTGAGCAAGCCAATCGCTGTCTGTACTGGATTTGTATTTTAATTGGTAAAGTATGGTAGTGCGCTGTAACCATATATTATCGGTGTCTGCCCAGGAATGTACCTCCGCAGTTTTTTTAGGAAATTTTTTTAGGTATGGTCCCACCAAGTTGGAAGCAATAAAATCCACGGTGTCCCACCAACTCTTGGTGCTGAGCATGAATTTAAAATCGTCAAGGCTGTTTTCAGTCCATTGCTTATTGGCCTTCTGCATTAGTTCTTGAGCGCAAATGTGCAGCTCCCGTTCTTCTTCTTTGAACAATTCTTTGGCAATAGTTGCGCTGTTTGTAGGCAGGCCAAGTTCCTTAATTACCGATTTAAGAATTTGTTTACGCTCTGGAGCCATTACGCCATAAAAGGGGTGAAGTTGGCGCATATACTGCGACATCTTGCCCGCCCGTTCAGCATCAGATGCCAGTAAGAACTTGTCTTTAAGCCTAAGAATGAATTCCATGGTGCTCAGTTCTGAGCATTAATGGAAGCGCGAATGCTGAATACATGAGAGTATAAAGCTGCACTTTGATCGCCTATATCACTTAAGGCGTAATCTATGGTTAATTGGCCCAAGTTTAGGCCCAAACCAATATTGGGTTGAAAAGACCATTCTTGTTCAAAATTGATGTTTTGTTCCTGCTGGAAATTGCCCAATCCGGCACGTAAGAAGATAATTTTATTATAAGATGCCTCTAGCCCCAAATGTGGGTCGGCGCTGATTACATTGGTTCTAATAAGGGTGTTTCGCTTACCGTCTGTATTAATGTCTAAATCCACTTCTGCCAACAGAGAATACTCTTCATTGAAGTCGAATTTTTTAGCGGCACCCAAGAGTATTTTTGGGAGGGTAATTTCTAAAGAGTTTTCGGGAATAATGTTGTTGGTAGACTCAAAAATGGCTTTTTCAGCCTCGGTAAAATTGAAACTCCATGCATTAAATGTAGAAGTGGCATCGCGTATCATACCGGCAAATTGCCAGTCGTTGGCGGTTCTGTATTGAACACCAATATCTACTCCAAAACCCCAAGCTGTAGTAAACTCTCCAGCCCTTCTATGAATAATTTTAGCACTGCCGCCAAGGGTTAGGCCTTCTACGGCTGTCTTTTGGGCATAAGTGAGCAAGAAGGCATAATCAACTGCGCTAAACTCCCGCACCCTGTCGTAATTTATTTGACCATTTTGTATTAGCTCTAAGGTATTTGGAATACCGTCAACACCAAAGCGTATCATAGAAAAGGCTATTGCGGCCTGGTCTTTTACCAAGGCGCTTAATCCTAAATAATCGTAGTTGGCAATGCCTGCAAGATATTCTGAGTGCATAAAAGACAACTGTATTTTGTCTTCTTGCCTTAAAAGCCCAGCGGGATTCCAGTATGCAGCAGTTACATCGTCTGCAGAGGCTACTAGAGAATTAGACATGCCAAATGCCCTAGCTCCAACGCCAATGCTTAAAAATTCATTGCTGTACTTGGGTGTACTCTGGGTAAAACCCAGGAACGAAGCGCAAATGGCCATTCCAAGTAGTAGCAATTTTCTCATATTCGCTAAAGCAATTGTAGTTCTAATTGGTCCAAAGAACGTTTAAGTTGAGGTTCTAGTGTTTCACAAATCTCAACTAAGAGTCCTTTTTGATCAGCATTTAGTTCATTTATACCCGTTCTTATGGCTACTTGAGCTACCATTTCCACCACATTTTCTATGCTGGTATAGTTTTTTAAGAAGCCAGCCTTCATAAATCGACGGTGATTGCCTTTAAACAGCTCATCGTCTTGAAGACCACTGTACCTCAA
>JAHEKB010000163.1 GCA_024638525.1 Bacteroidota bacterium | reverse complement strand
AGCAGCGAACGCTGGGGGGATTATACAGACATTCAGCGCAAGTACAATGAGCCAGGTGTGCTTTGGTTGGCTGGCAGTTATGGTGATGAGAATAATCTGAATAATGTTTGGATAGCCGAAATCAAAGCGGTCAATGATTTACCATTGGTCAATAAGGTAGTGACCTATCCAAATCCAGCCTACAGCTCATTTAAAATGGTTGCAAATTTTGATGAGGATCAAAGGGTGGATTTAGAGCTCACAGATGCTAAAGGTTCGGTGGTAAGAAAGCTAGATGATCAGCTCGCTGTAGCTGGAGGCACTGAGTTTCTGGTCAATACGTTTGGACTCGAATCTGGGGTATATGTCTTGTCGATCTACGACGAAAGCAGAAAGGTTCTGTTCAGTCAGAAAATCGTGGTGAATCAATAATTTCCTGCATCTTTGAGCACCATGGACAAGTTTCTGGTATTGGGAGGAGGTAGTTGGGGTACTGCACTAGTCAAAATCTTATTGGAAAATCCATCCATCAATGTAGATTGGTGGGTCAGACAGGCCGAAGTTTCAGAATACATAAACCAACACGGATCAAATCCCAAGTATTTGAGATCGGTCAAATTGGATACTCATCGACTAAGAGTCTCTTCGAATCTGTTGCCGCTTATTCGGGCAAATGAGAACCTCATATTGGTCACTCCTTCAGCATTTGTATACGATTTACTTCATCCCATTGATCAATCTGAGTTCGAAGGGAAAAAGATAGTGTCCGCGGTTAAAGGTGTTGTGCCACAAACCAAACAGATACTAGGTGATTACCTCTTTAGTGATAAAGCTATTAAGGAGGATGATTTTGGAGTAATCACTGGTCCTTGTCATGCGGAAGAAGTAGCACAAGAAAGACTATCGTATTTGACATTTGCATCGACCAATCAGGATTTCGCTGATAGGATGTGTCAAACGCTCAACTGTGATTATATAATAACCAATCCCAGTGCTGACATATACGGGACAGAAATTACAGCAGTGCTCAAAAATGTTTATGCAATAGCTGCGGGGATGTGTCACAGTTTGGGTTATGGAGATAATTTCCTCGCTGTTTTGGTAAGCAATGCCATACGAGAGATTAAGAGGTTCATTGCTGCAGTTCATCCCATTGATCGCGACACGGATGGTTCGGCATATTTGGGCGATCTTTTAGTGACGGCGTATAGCCAATACAGCAGAAATAGAACCTTTGGAGCTATGCTGGGGAAGGGTTATTCCGTCAAGTCTGCACTAATGGAAATGGAGATGGTGTCTGAGGGCTATTACGCAGCTCAATCTATTCACGAACTCAATGATAAATACAAGGTTGATATGCCCATACTAGATTTTGTTCATGCAGTAATCTACCAGGGTGTACCAGCTAGGAGAATTGTAAAGGACTTTACAGATAAACTATCTTAGTCTTGGCATCAATCTTTGAGCCGTCCTACCATACAACTGGCATAGCTTTTTGCTTTCAGCAGTAAACCATTGTCTTCAGTTGCTTCGGGATAGCCAAGATTTCGAAGCTTATCAAGAACTGCCTTTTTAACAGATATATCAGAGTAAGTCAGGTCAATTTGACCTTCATCTTCTCGAACATCTACTTTTGCAACTCCCTGTATATCAGATATTTTACTTCTGATCGTGTTGGCGCAGCCAGAACATTTAATATTGGCAATATCTAGGGTTTCAATTATCACTTTTTCTTCCTTCTAGTGCTTATACCAAACGGTAGGTAGATAAAACATGAGTTAATTGAACTTGTCAAAATAAAGGCAAAAGCCAAGACCAAAAGAACCACCATAACCCAGCCACTAACCGCACCGGTAATTGAGAGAACGATAAATAGTAGAGCCAATACTATACGGATAAACCTATCCGCAAATCCCATATTTTTTTTCATATTAAAACCTTTCATGCAAAGATACAGAGCACACAGAATAGAAAGAGTGACTGAGATTACATTGGACTATGATTGCGATCAGCTTATTCGAGTCTAAACACAGGTAGTCTCATATGTTCTTTTTCATAATGTGGACTTTGCTGGAAGATCCAGTGCAACTGCCATTGTGGATTTTCATTGAAAGCGGGTATGGTCTTCAATCGGTCTGTAAATTCTCTTCTTAAGTCGTCATCAGAAGAAAGGTATTCGTGAGCTTTATCCTCAAAAACGTATGGGCTATACCATTCTTTCTGTTGTAGAACGGCATCGAAAAAATTCCAATTGAAATAACTGTCCGGTCCATCGGGCTCCAATAGCTCCAGTATTATTCTATCTCTATCTGTGTGGCATTCTATGATGACATCACCAGGATGGAAGGTCCAATCCACCGTGTCCCTACTAAACACTGTATTAAAGTGATAATAGTGTTTTTCATAGGGCGAAGAGGCCGTTTCGAATGAGCTAATCCGGTATGAAATAACACCAGTGATTGTGCTGTCGCCGTCAAGTTTTCTCATGTTAACACCAAGTAACTTCAGTCGTTCGACTACCTGGTGGTATCCTCCTTTGACCACATAAGCCTCAGGTTTGCTTCGGACTATTGAAGGTGAATAATAGTCGTAGTGCTTCATCCTAATTTTTACGGGCTTGCTGGTGTCATAGAACAACCTATCCTCGCCGTGTACGTAACTGCTTTTATAAGAAGGTGCGTAACCGTTGAAATTGATATATCTAAAGATTCGGGAACTGTCAATTTCCCAATCAAGCGGTAGGCTATCAACTTGAGCTACCTGCATTTTAGCAGAGTGGCGTGCACTCTGTATAGCTCTGGCTTCTTTGCTGGCTAGTTGGCAAAGACTTTCTATGAAGGCAAGCGTTGCTTCCACTCTTTGATCATAGGGTTTTAGCATATGTGTTTCTGTAATATAACTGAAGCATTGCCTCAAGCTCATTAAACCTGTGGAGTATCGCGGTGAATCATAAAAGCCAGTGTAACTGCTGTCCAATGCCATGCCATGTACATTTACATAGGGGACCATAGCATGCCCTTTTTGTTCCATGATGTTTTCCAATGCAGGATTGAGTCTCTTGCGCATGAATCCGCCCATTCCGTAGCCCAATTTATCTGCTTGCGTAGGAAGGTAAGTTATGGTATATGTGTAGTCAGCACCATTGCTGACATGGGTTTCCAAATACACATCTGGATCAATCAGTTCTATAAGTTGGGCAAAGCTCATGGCATTTCTGGAGTCCATCTTTACAAAATCCCGATTCAGGTCCAGATTCTGAGCATTTCCCCGAAATCCATACTCTCTTGGTCCATCCTGATTGGCTCTGGAATGGCTATTCCGGTTTAGGCTTCCCCCTACATTGAAATAAGGGATGCAAACAATAATCATGTCCTCAAAAGCCATATGGTCTCTCAGGGCCAAATCTCTATAAAAAGCCATGGAAGCATCAACACCGTCTGGTTCTCCAGGGTGAATGGCATTGTTAATGAGCAGACGTAGTTTCTTGCTATTGCCAATAGCCTCCAGGCTCATTTCCTCTGCAGAATAAATCACAAGATGCAATGGAAGACCTGCATCCGTCTTCCCGAAGGTTCTCAATGTCACATATTTCGAGAAATCTGCGAGGCTATCCCACCACAAAATACCTTCTGGATAGGCCCAGCTCTGGTTCGGTCGAAGCGGATCTACGGGTGCCTTGGGGCGCTCACTGCAACTAATCAGAACAAAAACTGCCAAAACGTATAAAGGGGTAGACCTCATTGAACAAAAGTAAGCCCCTTTGTTTTGCTTTTGGGAAAGCTAAATTTGTCTGATGCATTTGGAAGGAAATCTGCGTAAAATGAGGGGAGAATTGGATCAACAAAATATGGTGCAATACCAATTGCCCATAGCTGATGTGCTTGAACCGATGAAGCCTGTGGCCATGAATGAACTCATTGGTAAGACCTTGATGATCAGTTATAAAGGCTATATAAACAGTGTTCTTTCTGGTGATAAGATGAAAAAAGCATATGGGGAAGGTCTCACCTATAGGGAGTTTATGGACAGCCCATTGGGTAGTCCATCTATAGTTAGGCCAGAACTCAGTAGAATTCACGAAGGTGTTGCGCTTAGGGACTATGAGTGGGAAATGAAGCACCATATGCAACCACATACCGTATATATCTCATTGACCAATGGATATAAGGTCGGGGTAACACGCAATACCAATATTCCCTATCGATGGATTGATCAAGGAGCCATCAAAGCAATTCGCTTAGCGGATGTGCCGTATAGGCAACTGGCAGGTCTAATTGAAGTGTCACTTAAGCCGCATATTGCAGACAAAACTCATTGGCAGAAAATGCTCAAGGGTGTAATAGACAATCCCATAGATATAATTCAAGTGCGAAACAATATGGCGGATCTGGTCCCGGAGGAATACAAGCAGTATTTGCTGACTGAAACCGAGGTAACTCAAATCCACTATCCTTTAGACAATCCTCCGGCAAAAGTAAAGAGCATGAAACTGGATCGTGAAGATGTCATTCGCAAGCGATTAGTAGGTATAAAAGGGCAATATCTGGTTTTTGAAGACGGTTCTGTTTTCAATATAAGAAGTCATTCTGGATATAGAGTTCAAATTCAGCTCATCGAAGGTTCTGCTGCCCCTGCTCAAGGCAATTTGTTCCAATAGAGCTGAACTATTTGAATTTCAAGCCGTTTAATATTGCAGTATTACCTTCGCAGAATTGGGACACGGCAACACATCTGAACGAAAAAAAGACCATATAGAATTGGCCTTCCAATCTCACGTCTCTGAACAAGAGGGGAGATTTTATTACGAACCGCTCTTTAAACCGCACCCCAAAGAGCTTCCTTTTAAACTTCAAATGGCAGACGCAGAAATGACAGCTCCCATATGGATCAGCAGTATGACTGGGGGAACAAAAGAAGCCGGGACCATAAATAAAAATTTGGCCAGAGCCGCGGGGGAATACGGATTGGGCATGGGGCTTGGGTCGTGCCGAATAATACTGGATGACGATACCTATCTAAAGGATTTTCAGTTGCGGAAATGGGCTGGTAATGCGCCCCTTTACGCCAATTTGGGGATAGCTCAATTGGAGGAGTTACTATCCAGTGGAATGAAGAAAAAAGTGATTGAATTGATTGAGAAAACCGAAACCAATGGTTTAATCATTCATGTGAATCCTTTACAAGAATGGCTACAGCCAGAAGGTGACCGATTCTTGAATTCTCCCATAAATACAATTGAAGCTTTGCTGGATCTCGATATCTCATTGATTGTTAAAGAAGTCGGTCAGGGATTTGGACCTAAAAGCATGAAGGCATTGATGAACCTTCCTTTAACTGCTATAGATTTTGGAGCTCATGGTGGAACCAATTTTAGCAAGCTAGAGCTCAATAGAGCTACAGATTTAAGGCATGAGGCCTACGTTCAGCTAGCCAGTTGGGGGCATAATGCAGAGGAAATGGTAGATTTCTACAATTCTTTAAGCGAAGAAATAGGCGCTTCTAACCAAACCCAGAACGTGATAATAAGTGGTGGAGTTAAACACTTTGTGGACGGATATTTTTTAATTGAAAAGATCAGCTCACCTGCAGTTTACGGACAGGCCAGTCCGTTTCTAAAGCATGCTCGAGGATCTTATGAAGAGCTAAAACAGCATGTGGAATTGCAAATCGAAGGCTTAAAAATGGCCTATAACTATTTGACTATAAGACCGTAATGGCATATATTAAAGGATTTTCAAAGTTGAGTAAAGAAGCCAAAATAGAATGGCTTATTGCTCAACACTTCAATGGTAGGAAAGAGGCAAGGGAGCTTTTGAATACCTATTTGCACAGCG
>JAHEKB010000162.1 GCA_024638525.1 Bacteroidota bacterium | reverse complement strand
TCCATCGAATTCAATTTCCTGGTCAGAGATCAAAGACAACATTGCCTTTATTCCTCAACGCATTCCACGTTGGTACGGCAGTTTAATTCAGAATTTGCAACTCAAAGCGGCAATTGAAGGCATAGCCGCTGACAATATTGATGAATACCTAAACGAGATTCTGGACTTTTTAGATCTTCAGCAATACCGCAATTTATATTGGACTGAGATATCTACTGGATTCCGTCTGCGTTTTGAATTGGCAAGAGTTCTTATAGGAAAACCTAAGCTGCTGGTTCTAGATGAGCCCTTGGCTAATCTGGATATCAACACACAGCAAAAATTCCTCTCAGATCTAAAGAACATTTTAAGAGATAAGGATTACCCCACGGCCGTAGTGCTGAGCAGCCAACAGCTCCATGAAATAGAAGTAGTGGCAGATCATATGGTCTTTCTCAAAGAGGGCAATGCCATATTTAGCGGAGCAAATGAGGAGCTTTCTACCAAGGATAAATTCCTTTATGAATTTCAGGTTAAGAAGGATGAGGATTTTGAAGAATGGCTACAGAAAAAGGCTATTTCTTTCCGTAAAAATGGGGAGTATTACCAGATAGAGTCGGATAAGTACGCGGCCTCATTTATCAATGAAATGCATGCTGAGGGGATTGATTTGAAGTATTTCAGAGATATAAGTTCATCCACAAAACGATTGTTCAATGACTAAACGATCTGCTTTTTCTAAACTGGAAGATAAGATGGTTAAGAAGTTTCCAAATCTCTGGATTTTGGGTCTTCATATCTTTCTTCCCGTTGTGTTAACCGCGAATGCGGTTCTATTTACCATAGGGTATTTCTACAAATATGACCTCAGCCAGCCTTGGTATGAGCTCGGTGATTTCTTTGGCGGAGTGACCTTATTGATGACTTTGCTCAGCATTTTGCTATTTACCCTCTTCATTATTAGGCAGGTTAGATTCAATACACATAGAATTCATCACCGGCTTCCGTATAAACAAGGGATTTCATTTTTTATAGGGTTCTTTCTGATTTTTAGCGCTATTAGTGCTCTGCCAGTGATGGCAAATCTTGGCTCTTATGTTCACTCCAAGCAGATAACCAAAGATTGGAATGTAGATCATTATCAAGACATCAGTCCCCATAGGTATGACCAGCAATCCACGGATATGGAGCGCTTTGCAGAAATGGTCTATCACAAAGAGAAGATGTTCTATCCAGTCAAATGGGAATTTTGGAATTGGTATCTCTTGATTAGTGTTGGGTTTGCCATGATGCTTTTTGCCATATGTGCAACTAAGGCCAGAGATTTTGGTTGGGCCATGTTTATTTCTGCCCTCTTTCCAATTATGTATTTCATTATATATGCCTTTTTGGAATTGATCATTCGTTTCAATGGAGTAAAAGAGCAGGAATCGGCCATTATACTTCTCACTAGTTTTCTTCTAATTTCAATTGTCATGGCTTTGGGGTCAAAACCCATTCGAAGCAGGGCGTTCTCCATTGCCATTTATCTATATACTCCTGCTTTATTCATTTTTTATATGCTGTATTTTGACTGGTGGGAATTTGTAGATAGCAGCATTGCAATATTTGTAGTAGCCTGTGTTGCAACGGTATTTTTCAATGTAATCTTTAGGCGTAAATACGTAGAACCGCATTGATGCAAAGACCCATAAATTTCAAAACCTAGAGTTATCTTTGCTGTTCTATAATTATGCAGTTTTGGGCAATAATGGCTATTATGATCGCTTTCTTTTTGATTGCGGTTCTAGGAATGGCCGTGAGGGTAGTGTTTATTAAGGGTGCTGAAGCTCGCGGGGGATGTGCTGGGAAGAATCCACTTTTAATGGATGAAGGCGTGGCTTGTGGGCTCTGTGGTGCCAAAGCGGGGGAAGAATGTAAAGAGGATGAACTTCCTGCGATTCAATCATAGTTTGTCTCATTATTCTGCCATTTTGGCGACTAAAAAAGGGCTGTAACTATTTGGCATTATATTCGTATAGCTGTAGTTAGGAACTTACCATGAAAATCTCAATCCAACTCAAAAAGGTCCATTTGATCATTACAGCATTACTACTTTTAAACATCGCTGCATACTTTACTGTATCTGCCATTACAAAGCAAACAAAGGAAGAGGTTTCAAGCAGTAAGACTATTTCAGAGGCCGAATCCTATTTTCAATCCGGGGTTAAAGTGTTGAATTGGAGCTACAGCATGTTGCGTTATTTTAGACACCAAGACAATACTTGAGTTCAAGCAAACAATTCGTCTCCAGTAAATTTTACATTTGGTTTACCCGGTTAAACCTCCATCATTACCTTCTTTGGATACTGTATTTTATTTTTTGGGTTTACTTTTTTAGACCTGGAATTGAGTGGTCACAGATTTTGATCAATTCTTTGGTAATGGTGTCTATTCACGCCATGGTCAGCTATTTTAACATCTATTTTCTCTTTCCCAACATACTAAAAAAACGAAATTACGGTGCTTATGCTGTAGCCATATTGTTGACCATTAGCTTGGCAACCTTCCTGCTTACTTTGGTATTGATGGCTTTAAATACGCTATCCGCACAGTTTAAGCCGGACTTATTCTCTCTGGGTTTTATGGTGAATGCAGGAATAGCCATTACCTATACTACCGCCGTTACCATGAGCCTCAAACTGGTAAAGCAGTGGTATGAAAATGAAAGACTTGCCAAAGAGCTCGAACAGCTCAATACGGAGACGGAACTCAAGTATTTAAAATCTCAAATCAATCCCCACTTCTTATTCAATAGCCTCAATAGCGTCTATGCTTTGAGCTTACAGAAATCCGATCATGCTCCGGAGTTGATCCTGAAATTGAGCGACATACTCAGATATATCTTATACGATGGAGGAGAGAAAAAAGTCAGTTTGTCGCAAGAGATCAAATACCTAAAGAGCTATTTGGAATTGGAGAAGGTTCGCCACGGTGATAGACTTAATCTGGAAATCGACATCCACGGCAACTATGACCATTATGAAATAGCGCCCATGCTCCTGATTCCTTTTGTTGAGAACAGTTTTAAGCATGGATTAGGTAAAGACAAGGATACCGGCTTTGTCAATGTCCACCTTCATGTTGAAAATGATCAATTGCATTTTCACATTGTTAACTCTAAGCCGAAAAATGGGCATGAACTGTCGAAACAAAAGGGTTACCGAGGAGGAATTGGACTCAAGAATGTAAGGAAAAGACTAAACTTGCTTTATCCCAACAAACACGCTTTGGAATTGGGAGATATTAAAAATGAATATGTTGTATCACTCCAACTAGAATTAGACTAATATGAATTGTATTGCCGTAGACGACGAACCACTAGCTTTAGACATTATTGAGAATTATGTAAGTAAACATCCTGATTTAGAGTTAATTGCGCGGTGCAATAATGCTGCGGAAGCAAGTGAAGTATTGAAAAACAGAAAAGTCGACCTCATGTTCTTGGACATTCAAATGCCTGAGATCAGTGGATTGAGCTTTATTAAATCACTGGAAAAAAAACCGCTTTTCATCTTCACCACTGCTTATCCGGATTATGCCCTTGAAGGTTTTGAGTTAGATGCCATAGACTATCTGTTGAAACCCATTGCCTATGATCGATTTGAAAAGGCCGTTTCCAAGGCGCAAGAGTATTACAAATTCAAGAGCAGCGAGGATATTGCCGAAACCAATATGGAGGAAGAATTCATTTTCGTCAAGGCCAATCAAAAGCTAATCAAGCTTTCCTATCCGGAGATTTATTATGTTGAAGCATTTGCTGATTATGTAAAGATCTTTTTAGAAGAAGGTAAGATCGTGACACTGCAGACCATGAAGAATATGGAACGCAAACTTCCGGACGACACCTTTTCAAGAGTCCACCGTTCATACATAGTGAACAGAAATCACGTACAGAGCTTTTCAGGATCAAAAATAGAGGTCAATGGAATCAGTATTCCTATTGGAAAGAACTATAAGGAACCCTTTCTCAAACTGATGAGATCAAACAATATTCTTTGATGGACCATAAGCTCAAAGCCTTTGAACGCATGCTCTCCATAATGGATGAACTGCGGGAAAAATGTCCTTGGGATCGCAAGCAGACCAATGAGTCTCTGAGGCACTTAACCATAGAGGAGACCTATGAGCTCAGCGATGCTATTTTAAAGAACGACAGTGAAGAAATAAAAAAAGAGTTGGGAGACCTCATGCTGCATATGGTCTTTTACAGTAAGATCGCTGAGGAAAAGGATGATTTTGATATTGCTGATGTCATACATTCTGAATGTGACAAATTGATTCGCCGTCATCCTCATATTTACGGAGATGTTAAAGTGAATAGCGAAGAAGAGGTCAAACAGAATTGGGAACAGATCAAACTTAAAGAGGGAAATAAATCAGTATTGGCCGGTGTACCTAACGGTATGCCCAGCTTAGTAAAGGCTATGCGAATGCAAGATAAAGCAGCTCAAGTTGGCTTTGATTGGCCTGCAAAGGAACAAGTTTGGGACAAGGTGGAGGAGGAGCTGCAAGAATTCAAGCAAGCCGAGGGAAAGGAAAAGGAAGAAGAATTTGGAGACTTGCTTTTTAGCTTGGTAAATTACGCTCGCTGGAACGGGATTAACCCAGACGACGCACTGGAAATGACCAATCACAAATTCAGAATGCGTTTTGAACAGATAGAACAGGAAGCAAAAACTTTGGGAAAAGATCTTAAAGACTTGAGCTTAGAAGAGATGGATCGCATTTGGGAAAAGTCAAAAGAGTTGGGGCGAGACACTAGGCCTTAGCATCATTCGTTATATTTGGCAAGCATTTTGAATACTATCTACTATGCGCTTTAGCATCATTTTTTTTCTTTGTCTGTATGGGCTGATAAGCTCTGCTCAGGAATTGGTATATGAGAATCACATTTATCGTGATGACATCAGGACGGTTATGTTGTCAAAGAATGTTTCCATTTATGATCCGGTACCCATTATTGCATTGAATGGTCATGAAAAATTAAAATTGGTCTTTGATCACTTGCAATCGCAGAATGAGTTTTTTAATTATACGATGATTCACTGCGATGCCAATTGGAATCCAAGTCAATTGCAACAACCTGAATACCTCATAGGTAATGCTATGGGTGAGATCACCAATTATAAATTCAGCACCAATACCTATCAGCAATACGTTCATTATGAACTCATTTTTCCGCAACAAAATATGCGGGTGACCAAATCTGGAAATTATTTACTCAAGGTGTTTTCAAACTTCAACGAGGATGAATTGGTCCTAACTCGACGGTTTATGGTCTTGGATATGCAAACTTCCGTTCAGGCAACGGTAAACAGTGGAACCACTGCAGAATACCGAAATACACATCAAGAAATAGATTTTGAAGTCGATCATAAGAATTATACCATCCCTAATCCATTTATGGACGTGAAAGTGACCATCTTGCAAAACAACAGCTGGGAGAATGCGATATACAATCTCAAGCCACAATTCTCCAACAACAGTGTGCTGAACTTCAATTATGAAGTCGGCAATTTGTTTCAAGGGGGAAACGAGTTTAGGTCTTTTGATATCCGATCATTGAGGTTCTTCAGCAATCAAGTAATAAAGAAGTATACAGACTCGGTTCAAAATGTGGTATTGCGGGCTGATGAAAGTAGGTCTCACCTGAGTTATGTACAGTGGGTCGACTATAATGGGAAAAGGGTTATTGAAAACAAAGACGGTATAAATATTGCGGAAGATGGGGATTATGCTCTTGTGCACTTTTATCTGCTTTCTAAAAGCAAAGAGGATTTAGGAGATATATACATTTATG
>JAHEKB010000006.1 GCA_024638525.1 Bacteroidota bacterium | reverse complement strand
CGATGTGTTCTCATTCAAGTCCGGTGCATCCCTGTAATATTCCAAGAATCGATTAAACTCCACTGATACCACCTGCCTTATAAGGTCTTCTTTGCTCATATTGTCAAAGAGATCATAGACTTGAGGCATGAATTTGTCGATGTGGTGGTCAACAATGTCGTTGTTAATGATGTTGTCGATCAAATGAAATAATTGGTTTTCGCATATTTCTCTTCCTTGCGGAATAGGCATTCTGTCGAACTTTCTGCCAATCTTTTTTTCTATGTGCTTAAGTCTCTGCTGTTCTTTTTGACTAATAAGCACCAGTGAAACCCCAAAGCTTTCCGCTCTGCCAGTTCTTCCGCTTCTATGAATATATACTTCATCCTCGTCTGGTAGATTATAATTGATCACATGGGTGAGGTCTTGAACATCCAGTCCTCGAGCTGCCACATCGGTGGCTATGAGCAATTGAACCTGTCGATTTCTAAATCTATTCATCACATAATCCCTCTGAGCCTGTGATAGGTCTCCGTGCAATGCATCCGTATTGTAGCCATCTGCTGCGAGTTTTTCAGCTACGTTCTTGGTTTCACTTCTCGTTCTACAAAATATGATACCGTAAATCTCAGGATGAAAATCAACAGCTCGCTTTAGAGCAAGATATCTATCTCTGTGATGAATAAGATGGTAGACGTGATGAACATTGGTATTAGCTTCTTGCTTGCTTCCTGCTGAAATTTCAACAGGATCGTGCATGTACTTATTGGCAAGTTTCACCATCTCTCGAGGCATGGTTGCTGAGAACAGAAGTGTTTGTTTTTCTTTCGGAGTATTGGCCAAGATTGCATCCATGTCCTCTGCAAAGCCCATGGAAAGCATTTCGTCAGCTTCGTCGAGCACTACCCATTTTACATGGCTTAGGTCCAATTGACCTCTTCGGATCAAGTCTAAGGTTCTGCCAGGTGTGCCGACTACAATTTGGCAGCCTCTTTTTAGGCTGCTCATTTGTTGTTCAATACTTGCACCACCATATACCGCTAGGGTTTTGACTTTCATTCCTTTAGAGAACGATTCAATGTCTTTGCTGATTTGTATTCCAAGTTCTCTAGTGGGGCTCAATATGATGCATTGAATCCTTTTATCAAATTCATCGATTCGGTGTAGTATTGGCAAGCCGAATGCTGCGGTTTTTCCAGTTCCCGTCTGTGCATAGGCTATCAGATCTTGATCTGAACCCAGTACTTGCGGAATGGATAATTCTTGGATTGGTGTAGGTTGGGTGAAGCCCAAATTGGCTACAGCCGAAAGGAGCTCATCTTTGAGCCCAAGTGTTTCAAATGTCTGCATATGCTTTAGGTTAAAACCCGGAGCACATCACGACAAATTATTAGTAAACCAGAGCTCGCTCGTTTTAACGGCCGCAATGATACGGCTTAAAGTGCAGAAAACTAAGCTTCTAGAATAATCAATCTTAAATAATGTGGCAGTATTTATAAGGGGACAGGCCTATCCCTCCCCAGTGTCAAAAATATAACCTCATTATATAAGTCAATAATTGAATATCGCAATCGAGGCTAAAAAGCTGTTATGCTAGAAATTTCAGTACAACTTAGGTGATAAGCAATAATCCAATCATTAATATAAAAAACAGTAATATTCTGTTAAAGCTGTTCTTATTTCGCAACTTCTCTCTGACCTCTGCTTTGGCATGCTATTGTACCAAGGGATTTAATTCCACCTGTTAGACTCCACTTCTATTGGCCATTTATCCATAATCCCGTAATACTGCGTCGCCTTCGATCATCTGTAATTGTCATTGAGACCGGTACCGCTTAAAATCATCGGCATGATCTTCTCTAAGCGTTTGTGCTTGGTTTCTTCTCGTTTCGCTTCAGTGATGTATTGTTTGAATTCCTTTTGCTTACCAGAGGTTAGTTGCTCAAAAGCCGTTCTGAGTTGTGTATCATTTTTCAAGGCTTTCTGTAGGAGTTTAGGCATGGGCACTTGCTTTTTTTCGGCTTTGATCTCTTTGCCATCTTTCTGATTCTGTATGGCTTCTGTCAGGTATGACAGTATGAGTGAGGCGTCCATCTCTTCTATCGACTGAAACCTCCATTGACGCATTCCTTTGGTGGTACCTTCCTGCGCATTGATTAATTTCATTGCGTGATCAGTTAAGAAAACTCCTTGAAAGAACCATAAACCTACATAAGTTTTAAATGCGCCAATACCAACAACATTCTTATTGTCAATGGTGTAAGTCGGAATTCCCCATTTTAATGTTTCAACAAGCTCTGTGCTCAATAATAAGTTTCTCAAATAATCGAGTTCTGCATGCCAATTGGGATGTTTGTCAAAGTAAGTTGGAATTGATTGGGCCATCTCCATCACCCAAAAGTAAGAATAGTTTAGAATTTAATGGGATAAAAGCTCCACTCTCCTTGGGGTCCGTAACCTAAGGTTGGCATGGGAAATTTCAAGCTATTCAACAAGGTAAAGGCCACTTTCAACGCTTTGCTATCGGTGCGAATCCTGCTTAAATCGATATCAGGAGAAATATACCATTCACGCCCCCGATGGAATGCTCCTGAATAATCAAAGACTTGACCGTTTTGGTCTTCAAATATATTATCCATACCTCCGAGTAGCCCGTTTACACCATATCCGATAGAAATATTCAGCCACCTAGGCCACGCGCTCTCTGGAGCAAATGCGTGTGGGTTGACACTCAGCCAATAGGTCTGTCCATTGTAGTCTTTGAATACGCGCTCAATTGCATTTGTGCCAAGAAGATCTGGTCTGATGCTTGCATATCTACTTGGAGAATACGAATACTTCATCCAGATTCTTTGCTCGTCCCAAGCCAAACTTTGACCAATTACCAGGCCCGAACCCAATGCATTGGCGAGCAAATCACCTGTAGAAGCGCCCCAAGCCTCAGAGAAACCATCCAACACTTCCACACCGGTTTGAATAAAGAAACCATAGGCTCCACCGACAATGGATGATGTTCTGTGATTGTAGCCTGCCCATTTCATCATTTTAATACCAAGGACTCCTTCGTAATAGCAGCTGTAAACATGTCCAACCTTGTCCATTTGATTCCATTCGGCATTGTCATTGAAGAAATGGAAAGAAGTCAGTGGATGGTCTTTATACCACAGTGAATATAGGCCAGTCATAGTTGCCGAATAAGCCACGACATTGCCTCCTATAACCCATGCTTTTCTTTTCTTATACATGGTGCTATCGGCCGCAAAAGCCGATAATCCAAATATCATAACGGCAATTAAAATTGCAGCCCTAAGCCAATATTGTGGCTTTTGTCGCTTCAAGTATTGCAATGGTTTTATCGTATGTGCTAGATTGGCCATAAACACGCAAGAGCGGTTCTGTGCCGGAAGGGCGTATCATCACCCAAGAATCAGCGGATAGTATAAACTTGAACCCGTCTATGCGTTCAGTTCCCTGTACTTGATAAGTACCAAAACTCTCGTACTTTTCAGCTTTGCATGCAGCAATGATGGATTGCTTTTTGTCTTCGGGAACTTTTAAATCGTACCTCTCCATAGCAAAGGAACCAGTGATATCGTATATCTCGGATATTAATTCACTCAGAAGTTTACCTGTCTTGGCCATATATTCCCAAAGGATCATGCCCATCCAGATCCCATCGCGTTCTGGAATATGGGTACTGACCGCAATGCCCCCGCTTTCTTCTCCGCCGAGCAAACTCGGTTCTTCGATCATGTTCTTGCAGATATACTTAAACCCAATTTTAGTAGTGGTGTGGTCCAAGCCATAATGAGCACATAGTTCAGGGATTTTAGAAGTGCAGCTAAAGCTCGTATGCACTTTGCCTTTGACGCCTTTGAATTCAACTAAGTATCTAATCAATAGCAAGATGATGTGGTGGGAGTCCACAAAATTCCCATTCTCATCATATAAACCTATTCTATCTGCATCACCATCTGTCGCCAAGCCGCTTTTCAGGTCAGTACGAGATTTCATTAGGCTAGCTAGTTCCGACAAATTCTTTGCAATGGGTTCTGGTGCCTGTCCATTAAAACCCGGATTGTCATCGGCGTGCAGAATTACAGCTTCTGGCAGAATTCTTCGGATTACATTCTTTCCAGCACCGTACATGGCATCATAAGCGAAATTCATTCCACTGTTCCGTATTAAGTCCAAATCAAATGCATTGCTCAAATGATCGATGTATTCCTGCTCCATATCAATTTTACGAGCTGAAGGATGAGATTCTATCTCCTCCTTGCTGAACAATTGGTAATCTGTCTTCTCAGGAATCAGGTCCTCCACCCGATCTATTTCTTCTTGAATTGCTGGTCCGCCATAATGCGCTTTAATCTTGAACCCATTGTAGGAGGGAGGGTTGTGACTAGCTGTGATTACTATTCCGGCATAAGCCTTGTGAATCGTGGTTGATAGAGATACCATTGGGGTTGATACAAAATCCTCAGCATATAATACTTCCAAGCCTTCTTTTAGGAATACGCTGATTGCGCATCGACTGAACATCTCTCCTCCAAAGCGGCAGTCATGGCCAATAATAATTTTATGATTTCCTTGTTGCTTGACCCATGCAGCCGTCGCAAAAGCTACCCTTGCTACATTATCATTGGTATACTCTTTACCAATGATGGCTCTCCAGCCATCTGTTCCGAATTTAATTTTTGTCATATTTGTTGCTCAATTTATTCCAATCATTCTCCCACAGAGCCCTGTAAAAATCATCGGATTCTTGGGGTTGAATTTCTTGATCGTTTATTTTTAATAGGTTGAAGCTAAATTCTTTGCCACTCAGGTATTCCTCAACTCCCTGTAGCTTGATCTTAACATCCAATTCCTCTAAATCCGCTCTTAGCAAACCAATGGGCTTGCCTTCGATAAACAATTGAATTTGTTGCAGTTCCTGAAATGGAAGCTTGTTGAAACGCGTCCATTGTTCGGTTACTACAACTTGATCTATTTTCCAATCGACAAACATCAAATGCGAGAGGAAATCTGACCCACCGGCATTTAGAATAATCTGCTTGTTGTCATTGACAAATTGCTCAAATGCATTGTAAAGAATTTTATTCTCAGGATTGGAGTTAAGTTTTGGATTCAGTATTCGATATTCAATGCGTTTCTTTTTTGGGATTGTGGTCAATTTTCTTCTGATCTTGGGATTTTTCAAGGCTTGATCTTCAAGCTGAAAAGAACGGATTAAATTTTCTTTGAAGTCCTCTTTTCCAAATTGAACGAGGTCAAAGTCAAAATTCATGCTGTGCAATGCATCCCAATAACTGAGATCTGAAGAGCCATTGGCATTGCTAGGAATGTTTCTTGATCTCATCAAAAGGATGACATCATTGGCATCTACATAACCGTAGTTAATTTTCCGGCCGGTGCGACTTTCTCCGGTGAAAGAGAAGCCCAAGACACCGAAATTGAAATTTCTTTTATAGATTCTCCAAACTTCGTGAATGAAAAAATGTTGGCTTTCAACAAATGGTACACTCGCAGACTTCTCCATCCGCAAAAAATCCTCTTTGTCTATTTTGATTTGTTTTGAAGGGGATGCCCAGAGGGCAATATCTTCACTCAAAATTCTGCTATAGAGCAGTTTAGGTATCTCAGTAGCCAGATTAAAACCCAGGGTATCATGCTGATTGTATTTGTCCAAATGCAGTAATACCGGAGTATAATCATAGGCATTAGGAAGCCTGGATTTACAAGCAAAAAGAATTAGGCATAAGGCCAATATTTTAATCGAATGCATTCTCACCGGTTATGTCCATTCCCAAAATTAAAAGATGTATATCATGGGTTCCTTCATAGGTCACTACGGACTCCAGATTCATCATATGTCGCATCATGGGGTATTCGCCAGTTATACCCATTCCTCCGTGAATCTGCCGCGCTTCCCTGGCAATATGCATCGCAATTTCTACATTGTTTCGTTTGGCTAAGGAAATTTGAGCGGGTGTGGCTTTACCTTCATTCATTAAGTTTCCCAATCTCCAGCAAACGAGTTGTGCCTTGGTAATTTCTGTCAACATTTCTGCTAATTTTTTTTGTTGCAACTGGAACCCACCAATTGGTTTGCCAAATTGATGGCGTTCAGACGCATAGCGGCGTGCAGCTTCATAACAGTCCATGGCTGCACCAAGGGCTCCCCAACTTATGCCATAGCGAGCTGAGTTAAGGCAGGTTAATGGTCCTTTTAGTCCGATGACATTCGGCAGGATATTCTCTACCGGTACTTTTACATTATCAAAGACCAATTCTCCTGTTGTACTTGCTCTGAGACTCCATTTACCGTGAGTTTCTGGTGTGCTAAATCCTTCCATACCGCGCTCAACGATTAATCCCTGCACTTTTCCATCTGGGTTCTTGGCCCAAACCACAGCAATATCTGCAAAGGGAGCATTGGAGATCCACATTTTAGCTCCATTGAGAACTACGTGATCCCCTTTCTGCTCGAAATGGGTTGTCATTCCAGAAGGATTTGAACCGTGATCAGGCTCGGTTAGACCGAAACAACCCAAATATTCACCACTTCCTAGTTTAGGCAGGTACTTTTTCTTCTGTTCTTCTGAACCAAATTTGTAAATCGGGTACATGACCAAGGATCCCTGCACACTGGCTGTAGACCGAATACCAGAATCGCAGCGTTCCAATTCTTGCATGGCCAAGCCATAGGAAATATAGTCCATTCCTCCACCTCCGTAAGTCAAAGGCAGTTGAGGTCCGAAACAACCCGCTTCACCTAGCTGCCGGACAATGTGTTGAGGAAAGTGATTGTGTTCTGCACAGTATTCTATGATTGGGGATAACTCCCTTTTGACATAGGCCCTGACTGCATCGCGAATCATCTTGTGCTCATCATTGAGCAAATCGTCCAGATCGTAAAAATCGGGATGACGGAATTGATCCTTGCCTTGGTGCTGGGCTTTGAGTTGATCGATCTGCTCTTGGGTCATTGCTTTTTAAATATGTTTGCAAAATTAAAAATCTAGCCTAGACAGCCCCATGAATAAGGAATTAAGAACCATTCTCAGTGTGGAGAATATACGACTTAAAGCGTATCACGGATGGTATGCCGAAGAGCGCAAGATTGGAGGGTATTACACGCTCAGCGTACATATGAGCAGTGCAGTGCCGGATTCAGAGGACTACAACGGTCTGGCTTCTACAGTAAATTATGAACTTATTTACCACAGAGTGCTTGAGGTAATGAAGCAAGAACATAAGTTGATAGAACACTGCGCAAAAGCGATATTTGACCATTTAAAAGCCCTGGCACCGGCAAATGAATGGAAGATTACTTTGAAGAAAGAGAATCCCCCGATGAAACATGTTGGTGTCACACAATTTACAATCGAAGGTTGAAAAAATACATCCTATATCTGCTGCTGGCTTCTCTGCTGATATCATGCAGTGATGAGCAAGAGCATAATAAGAAAACGACGGGATTAGAGGCACCTGAATTCATTCATTTTGAAATGAAGAGACTCAGGAGTCCTTTGACCGGGGATGTTCCATCGCATCTAAAGTATCAGCTGCTCAAGAATCGAGTGATTGGAGCTAAAAAAGACAAGAATCGGCTTTATCCAAACAGTTGGCAAGCTGTAGATGATCAATTTGCCAGTTTGGCTATTACACAATTGGTGTATGATCCTCAACAGCCCAACATTATGTATTTCTGCACTGGAGAAGGTTTTTTCAATATAGAAGCTGTTCGAGGTGCCGGGGTTTGGAAAAGTACTGACGCCGGAGAGTCTTGGTTTCAACTGAGCTCAACAGATACTAGCACGTTTTACTATTGTCAAGACATGATGGTTCACCCAGAAACGCGACATTTATATGTATGCACTAGGGAGGCCGGTCTGATGCGTTCGTTAGATTTTGGCAATAGTTGGGAACAAGTGCTGGCATTACACAATGGCAGTTTAGTCAACAGGGCGTCTGACTTAGAAATTGCCGCCAACGGTGATCTATTTGTAAGCATGGGAGTATCCAATTCAGACGGAATATATTACTCCAAATCAGGCGATGCAGGTAGTTGGGAAAAACGCATGAATGGATTCAATCGCAGTGCCTACTACCGCATAGAAATGGCAACTGCGGCAAGCGATTCGAACATCATCTATGCCATTCCTGAGGCCATTGGAAATGGAGGAAGAGATAGCATTGACGCAGTTTATCGCTCCGATGATCAAGGTCTAAATTGGTATACTGTGGGACTTCCTGGAGGCAATCGAGCCTTGGCCAGGGTTCAGGCGTGGTATGACCTAATTATCAAAGTAGATCCAACAGACCCCGATGTGGTTGTAGCAGGTGGTCTCAATCTTTGGAGGAGCAGAGATGGTGGTCAAAACTGGCTGCAATTGGGTGAAGGTGACTTGAGAAAGAACAGCAGTATCCAATACGTACATGTCGACCAACACGATGTAATCTTTCAAAACTCGGATACGGTCTATTTTACCAATGATGGGGGAATCTATAAATGCGATAATTTCAGGGCGGATACCCCCTTAATTTACGAAGTCAATCAGAATTATAATGTGACACAATTCTACAGTTCTGCCATACATCCCGATGCAGGAGAACAGCTGGTAATGGGAGGGACACAAGACAACGGTTCAAACAGATCATTGACTCCGGGGATTGCAGATTTCGAGCGTGTCAGTTGGGCTGATGGGGGATTTGCCGAGATCGATCACGATGATCCGACCTATTGGTATACTACCACTCAGTTTAGAAGGCTTTTCAGAACCCATAATGGAGTGCGAGATACCTTGACTAATCCCAATCTGGATAATGGCAATACGATTTGGATCAATCCCATGATTTTGGATGTTAATGATCCCACAATTTTGTATCAAGCCAGCAATCAAGGAATCTGGAGGTTGAGAGATGCGCGCAGTTCAGGGCCGAGTAATTGGCAGAGATGTACACGGGTTTTTGGTTCGGTCATATCTATAGCGACCAGCAAATCAAAACCCAATTTGCTGTATTTCGGAAGAGACAATAGTCCAGTTCCGCTAAGGGTAGAAGACGCTCACATTACTGACGAAAACTATACGCCCATCTTTATGGATAGAAATGGTCAATTGCCTGATGGGGGCTACCTCAATTGTATATTGATCGATCCAGAAGACGAAGATCATGTAATCCTTGTTTACACCAATTACGATATTGAAAGTGTTTTTGAAACCTTCAACGCTACGGCTAATGATCCGGATTGGCAAAGCGCAGAAGGAAACTTACCGAACATACCCATTCGCTGGGCTGCATTTCATCCTACGGATAGCCGAATTTGCTATCTAGCAACAGAAATGGGCGTGTATTATACAGACAGTCTCAAGGGGAATCAGACCACATGGAAGAAATGTCAGGGAAGTATACCCAATACGCGAATGGATATGATCAGACTCAGACCATCTGATGGCACCTTTGTTGTGGGCACACATGGACGAGGAATCTATCTAGGGCATTTGACCGAATTCAGCAATGATCTAGAATGGGAAGAACGCGGTCCCAGAAATATAGGTGGTAGAACGCGCACCTTAATGGTAGATCCATTTAAGCCCAACAAAGTATGGGCGGGAAGCGTAAGTGGAGGTTTATGGGTCATAGATGATATTGACTCCGTGAATTACTACGAAGAAATTCCAGACGAGCCTTTACAGCTAAATGTGTTTCCAAACCCTAGCAGCTCAACACTTAACTTGGAGTTCAATTCTACTGTCCCAGGGTTAAAACGCATACGTTTATATGATCGCAACGGCCGTTTGGTATTTGAAGAGGAGCTTCCATCAGATCAGAGTCTCTACAGTCTGGACAATAGGCAGTTTGCCAGAGGATTGTATTTCATTGAATTGGTACAGGCGGAGCAAAAGCTGGTAAAAAAGGTCATTTTCAGCCCATAGGATAAGCGAGTTTCTGCATTTCCTTACCCAATTTGTCCTGAATGCGGTCGATCTGGTTTTGCTCTAATTCCAATTTCCAATGACCCGTGCCTCCTTTTCTGACAAGCTTGGTTCCCAATTGGTTTCCACTTAGCTCATAATCCGTTTTCATGCTTTGTATATTTTGGGCTTCAATAGCCGTTTCAATATCAGCTTGACTTCTGGTTTGCCCGATGTGTTCCAATATTCTCTGACAAGCTTCTATTGGATTATGGAAGATGTACTCATACTGTATGCACAAAATATCTGGATCTTGGAGATACGGACGAATGTGCTGATTCCAAGGCATACCCATTGCGGGATTTAAACGCCGATCTCCATTCAATATTGCCTCAGTCATTCTGGCTTTCATATTTGACTTTAAAGTCAAGAATGGCAACAAACGCCTTAGTATTCTTAGTATGATCTTTCTTTTGCTTGAATCTTTAAAGAAATATGTACCGCTGACCACTATGTCCCGAGGGTCTCTAATTAGGTATATAGCCTTGTAGATGCCCAACTGTTGTTTATAGACCTCATAGCTCATATGGCTTTTAAAACAGCCGTATGAACTAATTCTTTCCGTTTTGTTTTCGGCTGGATCGGCGTGCTTGGAATTCCAATAGCCATATACCGGAGCTTGCAAGAGCTCTCCTGTCAGTCGACTGATCCAGGTAGTCCCACTTTTTGGATATCCTATGATCAGTACGTTTTGCATCTACCTGAGCACTTCATTGCTTACTCCGGTAAAGGAGAAGCCTCCGTCATGGAAGAGGTTTTGCATAGTCACCATTTTGCTCAGATCAGAAAAGAGACTGATGCAATAATTGGCGCAACTCTCCGCATCGGCATTGCCCAAAGGAGACATTTTTTGAGCATAACTTACAAAGTCGTCGAATCCTTTGACACCGCTTCCGGCTGTTGTGAGAGTCGGAGATTGAGAAATGGTATTTACCCTGACATTTCGGTATTTGCCATAGTGGAAGCCAAAGCTTCTAGCAATGCTTTCTAATAAAGCCTTGGACTCAGCCATTTCGTTGTAGTCAGGAAATACTCTTTGTGCAGCGATATACGTCAATCCAAGCACCGATCCCCATTCGTTTAGTGCATCGGCCTTATAACAAGCTTGAAGCATTTTATGAAAGGACAATGCCGATATGTCAAAGGTTTTATGTGTCCAATCGTAGTTGAGGTCTGTATAATCTCTTCCCTTCCTGACGTTCAAACTCATTCCGATAGAGTGAAGCATAAAATCGAATTTTCCGCCAAATTCTTCTTTTGCGGAATCTATTAAGCCAGTTACATCTTCATTGTTGGTTACATCGCAGGCAATGATTTTGGCATTGGTCTTTTCAGCCAATTCATTGATTGTTCCCATTCTCAAAGCTATTGGTGCATTTGACAAGATGATCTCGGCTCCTTGCTCAACGCATTTCTCTGCTACCTTCCAAGCTATGGACTTATTGTCAAGGGCTCCTGTAATGATCCCTTTTTTCCCTTTTAGTAAATTATTGCTCATATGCGTTTAGTTCTTTGCAATGTTAGAAAAATAAAACATTTTTGAATGCTCATGAGATTGCTTTTTTACATCCTCTTTCTGGCTCTTGTTTTTCCATCATGCCAAAGCTCGAGTGAAAACGACAACGCAAATGGAGACGGAGGACTAGATATTGAAGAAGGTGTAGAGAAGGTTCAGTTTAAATCAAAAGATGGTCTTGAAATTAGCGCAGATTTTTATTATGGCAAGAGTAAGGACAAAGTAATACTGCTCTGTCATCAGGCGGGTTTTAGCCGCGGATCCTACGTACAGATTGCGCCGAGACTTGTCCAAGCGGGCTTCAGTTGTTTGGCTGTGGATCTTCGCAGCGGTGCTGAGGTAAATGGAATAATCAATGAAACGCATCAAAGAGCAGAGGATGCTGGTTTGGCTACAAATTATGAAGACAGCAGGCAAGATATTCTGGCATCGTTGGATTACTTGAAAGCAAGAGGGGTTAAGAAAGTAGTTCTGTGGGGGAGCTCTTATTCAGCAACCCTCAGCCTCATGGTTGGAAGGGATCACCCAATGGTAGTAAAAGTAGTAGCAATCAGTCCAGGGGTCTATTTTGGGACAGCAGATAGATTGTTAAGAGCTGTCACAAATTACTCAAAGCCGGTTTTTGTTACTTGTGCAAAAGCTGAAGAGAACACAGCTATGCAATTGGTCTCTGTCATTCAAAAACCCTATTTGAACTTTGTACTGCCTAAATCCACAGGAGATCACGGTTCAAAGATGTTTTGGCAACGCAATGAGGTAATCGATGAACTATTCAATCAGATTGTAGCATTTATTTGATGAATTTACCGCGTCCTATTAATTTGTCTTCTCGATAAATCCAATAATAGTACCAGCCATTTGTCAGGCCAAAAGACCAGAGTTCAATTTCGCCTTGGTCCACATTCTCTTGAACCACAATTTCACCCAAATAATTCCATATTTCCAAGCTCAGCATTTCGCGATTTGTGTTTTCAATTCTCAGGAGACTATTTTCGTTTATGGGGTTGGGAAAGACCTCAGCACCATCGATGTTAAGGGCAAAAAATTCAATTTGGTCTGAGTAACCAAAAGATCCCAAGTCAAGCCTAAGGATATTCACCTGATTGACAAAGGGACTATCCAAAAGGATGTTGTAATCCCTTTCAGCGGTATCACCACAAATTCCATAATAGATTGCCTTAGTGGTAAATGGATTGGATAAAGTAGCCAATTGAACTTCAATGTCCTGGCAACTGAAGCCGGCTTTGGTGGTCCAGCTCACATAAACTTGTGATCCAGTCATGCTCGCTTTGAGATTTTTAATATAGGGATGCTCCCCCTGCGCCATAGCATCTATGGTATTGAGGGACAGAATAATCAATAGTATGTGATATACGGATTTCATCATTCCTATAGCTTAATTTCGCAAGCTTAAAGCACACGAATGTCTAATATTTCAACAACACTTAAGTCCATATTTAACTTGTCTGACCTCTTTCTTTTTGCCGGTCCTTGTGTTGTTGAAAGTGAAGAACTTTGCATGCGTGTCGCAGAGGATATGTGTAAAAAGACGAAAGAGCTAGATATACCTTACGTTTTCAAGGCCTCTTATCGAAAGGCGAACAGAACAAAACTGGACTCTTTTACTGGGCTTGGCGACGATAAGGCATTGAAAATACTGGAGAAAGTTCGACGCGAATTTGACATTCCAGTCCTCACTGATGTTCACGAAAGTTCAGAAGTGAATGCTGTTGCTGAAGTTGTTGACGTTCTTCAGATTCCTGCATTTCTATTTAGACAAACCAATTTGTTGACTGCTGCTGGCAAGTCTGGTAAAATTGTAAATATAAAAAAGGGTCAATTCGCGGGAGCGCAAGCAATGGGGTATGCCGCTGATAAGGTCAAAGCTACAGGAAATGACAAGATAATATTAACAGAAAGAGGCAATATGTTCGGATATACGGATATGATTGTCGATGTCAGAAATATTGCGTGGATGAAAGCCTTTGGTTACCCTGTAGTTATGGATTGTACCCATGCTCTGCAGCAACCAAATGACGGCAGCGGAGTTACAGGAGGTATGCCAGAGATGATAGAGGTATTGTCTAAAGCAACTGTAGCCGCAGGAGCAAATGGTTTATTTATGGAGACACATCCCAATCCAAAAGAAGCCTTAAGCGATGGTGCTAATATGATTTCACTGGATCAAATGACACCCTTGCTCAAAAAACTAAAGCGCTTAAAACAAGCGCTTTAATAAATGAAAAGCGGCCAGAAGATCCGACCGCTTTTACCAACTAACTAACCAATTAAATCAAATTTACCCTACTGACTAACGGCCTAGGGCTCTAAATGTTTTATTAAAATGTCACCAACGGTTCATTTTAGTTGACGAACGAAAATTGATGGGGTGATTGCTATGTCAAAAAAGGGAATATTTTCGCAGCGTGTCTTTGTATTTGAATGATATTGTATCCGTTTCTGGTAAGCCGGGCCTCCACAAAGTGGTAGGCAGGAGAACCACAGGATTAATAGTTGAAAGCCTTGATGGTGACCCAAAACGCTTTGCGACAAACCTCAATCAGAAAGTTTCCTTTCTCAGTGATATTTCTATGTATACCTATGAAGGTGATGAAAAATTAGCCGTTGTGCTTAAACATCTTCACGATCAGGTGAACCAGGGCTTGGAATTGATCAGTAAAAAAAATAGCGGTGAAGAGATTAAGAACTTTTTTAGGAATGTTTTGGAGAATTTTGATGAGGATCAGGTTTACAATTCTGATATTATCAAACTGGTCAATTGGTATCAAATTCTAAAAGAACAATTGAATTTTGATCAACTGCTCGAACCTGAAGAAGAGGCAGATCAAGAAGAAGAGTAGCGCAACTCGCTGCTAGTCAATACATAATTATCTATAGTTTCAGGCTCTAGGATTTTTTTGTACATTGGGAAGGCCAAACCTTGTTCTTATGTATAGACAAATTTACCTCCTTGTGGCTTGCTTGCTATTCTCATTAAGTCAAGCCCAGATTACTGCATATCCTTATGTAGAAGATTTTGAAGATTTCACTCTTGTGCAAACTGTGGGAAGTTGTGTAACCCCTGGTGGGATGAATGCAAATGGCTGGACACAAATTACAACTGACGACGGAGATTGGAGATCAGATACGGCTGGAACTACATCCGTTTCGACGGGACCTGGTTCTACAAGTACCACAAGTGGAGTAGGAATAGGTACCGATGTGAATCCAGGAACAATAGGAGGTCATTACTTATATACTGAGGCTTCTGGCTGCGGTAATACAGAAGTGGGATTATTGAGTCCATCCTTTGACTTTTCGGGACAAGACAGTTTCTTTCGGCTAAAGATTCATGTTCATATGTTCGGTGATGGGATAGGATCATTTCATATTGACGTCTTTGATGACAATCAATGGTATAATGATCAGTATGTTCAAATTGGTCAAATAGATTCAAATTGGAATCAGATCATACTCAATATGGCTCAATTCAATTCAGACAGTGTTCACCTGAGAATAAGAGGCATTACAGGTTCAAATTTCAGAAGTGATATCTGCATTGATAATGCGCAAATAGAAACCTATGATCCGCCACGCTACGATGCTGTATTGCAAGAAGCCACTCATTCAAATACAGATTATCCCATAAGCCCTTTATCTCAAGTTGATTCCGTCTGGGTCTCAGCATTGGTTAAAAACGAGGGTATAAATCAAATAACTGGAGTTAAAGTCAATGTAAGTGAAGGATCCTATAATTCTGATATTAGCTTGGGCAGTATAGCCAGTTTTGATACTGCATCAGGAAGAGTAATCACTGCTTATTCACCAAGCACCGTTGGTTTGAAAAATTTTCAGTGCATCGCGGAGATCAATGAGTCAGATAGTTTTGCAATCAATGATACAGCTTGGACATCTTTAATAGTGTCTGATAGTGTGTTGGCAAGAGAGAACAGCAGCTCCATTGCAGGTGTTGGATTCAATGGAGCTACTGGCTTTTTAGGGCAAATGTTTGAGCTAAACGCAGAGGATACATTGAGCTCTATTTCATTTTTTGCCGGAGGTGCTAGCGGCGATTCCGCAAAGGTTTATCTCTATGAATTTGACACGTTGCCCGGCGCTTTGGTCGCAACAAGTCAGTCGATAGTTTTATCCGGCACAGCTCAGTGGTACAGTATTCGTCTGAATTGTGAGAAGGTATTAGATGCTGGAAAATACTTTGCAGTTGTAGAACAGAAAGGCACAAATAATATTGGTTTGAGTATGGAAGCTTCTGGTTTCAGACCAAATACCGTTTTTTATAGAGGTGCAGGAGCAACAACATGGACGCCAATAGAGGTCGCTGGATTTGAGGTTTGCTACCTCTTGAGAATGAACTTCGGTATAGTGCGGACACCTGATGTAATGGTGAATATGGCATCTGACACCATTTGTCAGAAAAACAGTCTGCTTGTGAATGCAAGCGGAGCAAGCACATTTGAGTGGAGTCCAGCCTCTGCATTTGGCAATTATAAGTCTGCGGTCACCTTTGCTTCTCTAGACAGCAGCCAATGGATAACTCTGATTGGCAGCAATCAATGTGGTTTTAAAGATTCAGCTTCCAGATTTATAACCGTTAAGCCGGGGCCTCATTTTGAAGTGAGTGAAGATACTACGGTTTGTCTCCGAGATAGTATTACCCTGAAGGTCTCTACACTAAATTCTTATCAGTGGTCAGGGGGACCAAGCAATCAGGATTACCAAGTTCAATTGTTTTCGGATAGTAGTTTTGCTGTGAGAATTGACTCCAGTAATGGCTGCTACAGAACTGCACAAATAGATATAGAAGTGTCAGAAGTGAACGTAATGGTCGAGGGTGATACCAGCGTCTGCGAAGGAGAAGTGGTGGAATTCATTGCAAGTGGGGCGATGAGCTACCAATGGCGCACAGGACCATCGGATTCGGTTTATCAGCTTATAGCTGAGGAAAGTGGTTATTATGTGGTAAGCGGTTTTAATGCGTTAAATTGTGAAGACCGCGATTCAGTTCAATTGATGGTCATGGATGCACCTGATTTGAATCTTCCTGAAGATACTGGTGCTTGTTTCACAGACAGCTTGTATTTAATAGCCAGTGGAGCTGATTCTCTGTATTGGGAAGGACAGGGATCGGATTCCGTACTCGCCCTTCGAGTGATAAAGATTGCTGACTACATAGCTGTGGCAAAAAACGTAAACGGTTGTGAACAAAGGGATACGGTCCATGTGGATGTTTATATTCCACCACTCGCTGAAGTGAGTGAAGACACCGTTATTTGTGAGGGCGGAATTGCTAATTTGAAGGCATCTGGTGGCGATATCTATCAATGGAGTACTCAAGAATCTCAGGCTTCTATAAATGTCTCACCTTCTTCTGACCAAACTTATTATGTCGAAGTAATTAGCCTCAACGGTTGTAGTGACGAAGACTCTGTAAAAGTGAGCGTGAATCCTCTACCAATTGCATCATTTGATACGGCAAAGTGGGTTGATTCCATTCAATTGAGCAATACTTCATTGTACGCCAATATGTACAAATGGTATTTTGGCGATGGAGATAGCAGCAATGAGGTTAATCCCAATCATGTTTATGCCGAAGATGGTGTCTATACCATCCGATTAATAGCCGAAAATGATTGTGGTAGCAGGGAAATAAGCCTTAATGTCACCATAGAAATTCCTATCGGCCAGGTAGAGGACTTGCTCTTGAATACTCTTAACTTTTATCCAAATCCAAGCAGCGATAATGTGAACTTGCGCATGAGCAATAGCTTAGAGGGTCTAGTCCACTTACATCTCACTGACCTTTATGGCAAAGAAGTCAGAAGCTATAAAGTCGATAAAACCATTAGGGATTGGTCTTATGTCGTATCTGTTGAGGGATTAAGTCCAGGTGCATATTACTTGAATATTGCAATTCAACACTCGAGCACAATGGTCAAGTTGATCATTGAATAGAGTTTACCAATACACCCTACGCAAGTCCATGTGATTCATTGGATTGATGCTGAGACCTTTTAATTCTTTTCTGTAAATCCAAGGGCTTTCGTCATAGAAAAGAAGAACAAAAGGCAGCTCATTTTGCAAGATGTTTTCGAGTTTTAAGATGAGTTCTAGTTTCTCCTCCCTTTCCTCACAAACGCGCAACTCTTCGTAAATACGGTCAAATTCCGGATGGTCAAATCTGGTGTAATTGGGGCCGTTCGGCGCTTTATTCTTTGAGTAGAAACACGCTAAGTAATTCTCGGCATCTGGATAATCCGCGATCCAACTGGATCTGAAAAAGGCTACATCTCCTGCACTCTTTTGCTGCTTCAACATACTGGAGGGCACAACGTCAATGGCAAGCTCAATACCGACTTCTGCGAGATCCTTTTGAACCAAGACACATAGATCCAAGTAATCTTTAGTAGTGACCAGCTTTATTTCTTTGTATTCTGACCCTAAGTCAGCAAGCAGTCCTCTTGCAGAGTCTTTGTTCATCCGATTGTTAAAAGTGGGTATATGGCCATCCATTCCCAGCGGGACAAAGCCCCCGAATGCAGCTTTGCCAATATTGTTTCTGAGGTAATGAATCATGGCCTGCTTATCGATGGCCAGATTTATGGCTTTGCGCAGTTTCAATTCCTTAAATTTCTCTGACTGCATGTTAAATGCCAAATACTCTGTATTTAGAAAGGGAACTTTCATTAAAAGGTGAGTATTTTGGTACTTCGCACGTAGACTTCCGTCAGGATTCAGGATCTCATCTTTAAATGAGCTTTCTAAACCGCTAAAAACGTCCAATTCTCCCTGTATGTATTTGAGCAAAGCAGTTTGCTTGCTTTGGACGAAACTCACAGAAACGGCGTCGATTTTTGGAATGTTCGGTTCAAAGTATTCAGGATTTGCAATGAAGTTAAGTCTTATTCCTTCTGCCCAATTTGAAAACTGAAATGGTCCAGTTCCAATTGGATGTTTACCAAAATCGCTTGCCTTGGAAGCGATATCTAAAGGCACTATATAGCAGTAGGCCATACTCAAAAGGTTGAGAAAGGGACCAAACGGACGTTGCAATCTAATTTGCACAGTACTATCATCAAGGGCTCTAAAGGCGTTGGAAGAATCTACGAGGCCATTGAATATCCAAGCTCCGTCCGAGGCCGTTTTAGGATCTATGATTCGATTAAAGCTATAAACCACATCACTTGCACTAAGTCGCCTTTTATTCTCTGATTCAAATAGGGGGTGTTTGTGGAAAAATACGTCATTTCTGAGCTGAAAAGTATACAATTTGCCACTGTCTGTTATAGTCCACGATTTTGCAATACAGGGGCTTGGTTGAAGCTTGCTATCAAGCTGAATTAGGCCGTTAAACAACTGATTTACAGCTCTTATGTTTTCCTGTGTTCTGGCAAAAGCCGGATCCAATGAACTGATTCCTGAGGAGCTGTTGTATCTAAAGATCAGTTTGTCCTCGTTCAAAGGTTGATTTTGGCAAGAAATCAACAGGACAAGGCTGTTAATAACTAAGAACAAGCTGTTTATTTCTAACGTCCGTTTGTATTTAGCTTTGGCTGACAGAATCGATTTAAAGAAGTGGCAGAGGTAAGATTTTACGGACATTCTTGTTTTATGGTGAAAACCGGGGGTAAAAATATACTCTTCGATCCATTTATTAAACCCAATCCTTTGGCAAAGGATGTAGATGTTGATTCCATCCAACCCGATGTGATCATGGTTTCTCACGCTCATGGAGATCATGTTGCAGATCTTGTGGAGATCGCCAATCGTTCTGGAGCCTTGGTGGTTTGCAGTTTTGAAATTCACGAATGGCTGGCTAAGCAAGACATTCAGCACACCATACCCATGAATATCGGAGGAACGGTTAATCTTGGTTTTGCAAAGAGCAAAATGGTATCTGCGGTCCATTCTTCTACATTTCCAGACGGTTCTGCCGGTGGAAGCCCAGCGGGATTTGTGGTCTATAATGAAGAAGATTGTTTTTATTATGCTGGAGATACTGCCTTGCATTTTGATATGCAATTGATTGCCTCTGACTTTAAGCTTGGATTTGCGCTCCTGCCCATTGGCGATCATTTCACCATGGGAATAGAAGATGCCATACGGGCTGCTGAATTTGTGCGTTGTGATGATATCATAGGTATGCACTACAACACATTTCCGCCTATTGAAATAGACCAACAAAGGGCAAAGAACAGTTTTGAGGAGAATGGTCTTCGCCTCCATTTATTGAACATTAACGAAACAATCGAATTTTAACATGGCAAAAATCATTTGTGTAGCAAATCAAAAAGGAGGGGTAGGCAAGACTACCACTGCTATCAATCTGGCATATAGTCTGGCCGTCCTAGAGAATAGAGTACTGCTCGTAGACGGAGATCCACAGGCGAATTCAACATCGCATCTTGGCTTTGACCCCAAAAATGTGCGTCTTGGACTCTACGAATTATTGGTTCAGGACCTCAATCCTTCAGATGCCATTTTGGACACCAAGTACGAGTATTTGAAAATACTGCCGGCAAACATTGATCTTGTCGGAGCGGAAATAGAAATGATCGACCTACCCAATCGAGAACGAGTTTTAGACCGCATACTGGAAAGAATTAAGAAGAGCTATGATTTCATCATTGTAGATTGTAGCCCTTCACTGGGTCTGATAACGACAAATGCCTTGGCCGCGGCCAATTCGGTGATCATTCCCGTACAATGCGAGTACTTTGCCCTCGAAGGCCTTGGCAAGCTCTTAAATACCATTAAGATAGTTCAGAGAAGCATCAATCCAAATTTAGAAATCGAAGGATTATTGCTCACTATGTATGACTCCCGTCTTCGATTATCTAACCAAGTGGTTGAAGAGGTAAAGCTGCATTTCCAGGAATTGGTTTTTGATACCATTATCAAACGAAATACCACTTTGAGTGAAGCACCTAGCTATGGTGTTCCGGTATTGGAGCACGATGCCAGTGCCACAGGCAGTGTTGGATACCTCAATCTAGCTAGAGAAATACTGCAGAAAAACGGAATGACTAAGATTAGCGAAGAAGAAAGGATTATTCAATAATGGCTAAGAACAAACCAGCTATGGGTAGGGGATTGAGCGCTCTGTTAGAGAGCGCTGATACAGATATAACTTCGGTAGAACCGAAAGCTCTGCATTCCATTGCAGAGATTCCTATCAGTCAAATTGTAGCAAATCCTTTTCAACCCAGGGTAGAGTTTGATCAAGACGCCTTGGATGAACTTGCTGATTCCATTAAAATTCATGGTATTATTCAACCTATTACAGTTAGAAAGATAGGTTATGAGAAATATGAGATTATCAGTGGTGAGCGCAGAACTAGGGCTTCTATAATAGCAGGCCAAACACATATACCTGCTTACATAAGGTTGGCCGATGATCAGCAGATGTTGGAGATGGCCTTAATTGAGAATATCCAGCGACAGGACCTCAATGCCATTGAAATTTCATTGAGCTATAGGCGTCTTTTAGATGAATGCGGTCTCAAACAGGAGGAGTTGGGAGAACGAGTAGGGAAGAAACGCAGTACCGTCAATAACTACTTGCGACTACTAAAACTTCCAGATGAAATCCAGCTGGCAATAAAAGACGGGCAATTGATGATGGGTCATGCTCGAGCATTGATCAATGTTGAAGATTCAAATATTCAACAGAAATTGTTCAAAGCGGCCATGCAGGGAAACCTCTCAGTAAGGCAAGTAGAGCAAATGGTGCGGGATGAGAAAGAATTGGAACCGGATGGCTTACAGAAAGAAGCGACCTATTTTGATTTCTCGGAGTTCATTGCTCATAAAAACATATTGGCAAAAAAGCTCGAGGCGGACATTAGGTATAAGTCTAGGTCTAAAGAGCGTGGCAGTATTATCATCAACTTTAATTCCAAGGATCATCTAAAGCAGATACTAGAACAGCTGGATTAACGATATTTGTTTAGATGCATCGCTGCCTAGTCATTCTTATCAGCTTCTTAAGTTTCAGTATGTATGCCCAAGTGCATGTAAATCATGCGATGATTCCTGCTGAATACGGTATTCTAAAGTCAAGTGCAGATAGCAATGGATTGAGCAGACCACAAAAAGCCACTTTATTTTCAGCCGTCTTACCTGGAAGTGGCCAGATTTACAACAGAAAGTACTGGAAGGCAGGATTGGTTTATGCTGGAGCAGCAGGTCTCATTTATATGTACAAGACCAACAAAGACAGCATGGATTTTTATCAGGAAGCCTATGCAAAGAGACAAGACGGTGACAGCGCAACTGTTGACACTCGTTACAGTCTTTTGACCGATGCCGCTGTCAAGAGCTATAGAGATTACCATAGGCGATTGAAGGACATTTCATTACTGGGGTTCTTCGGTCTGTACGCATTGCAGATCATTGACGCTAACGTAGATGCCCATTTGTATGAATTCAAGGTAAACGAAGACCTTAGCTTTAGGTGGGAACCACAAATACGACCTTCGAGTTTTGGCTCCAGCAGCTATCACGGTATAAAACTCAGTTTAAACTTCTAGCTCTTGTTCAGCTTGCATACTTTTGCGAGCTATAGATATGAAGAATATTTCTGTAATTGGATCAGGCACCATGGGCAATGGGATTGCACATGTATTTGCACAACGTTCTTATAAAGTATCACTGATTGATATTAGTGAAAGTGCATTGGAAAAAGCAATGGCCACTATCGCTAAAAATTTAGATAGAATGGTTGCCAAAGAGAGGATCACAAGTGAGGACAAGGAGACTACCTTGTCTAATATCACCACCTTTACAAAGATGGAAGAAGGCCTTAAGTCTGCAGATCTAGTTGTTGAGGCGGCCACTGAAAACAAGGAGTTAAAATTTAATATATTCAGAGATATGGATAAATACGCTCCCGATTACTGCGTATTGGCGAGCAATACATCATCCATCTCCATTACAGAACTCGCATCGGTTACGGGGCGCCCTGATAAAGTGATAGGTATGCACTTCATGAATCCGGTTCCCGTTATGAAATTGGTTGAGGTAATCAATGGATACAATACATCTGAGCAGGTGACTCAAGACATCATTGCACTATCAAAAGAAATAGGGAAGATTCCTGCTATGGCCAATGATTATCCGGGCTTCATAGCAAATAGAATTCTGATGCCTATGATAAATGAGGCCGTTTGGACGCTTCACGAAGGCGTGGGCGGCGTGGAAGAAATAGACACAGTGATGAAACTGGGAATGGCTCACCCAATGGGTCCTTTGCATTTGGCAGACTTCATCGGACTCGATGTATGTTTGGCCATCTTGGAGGTGCTTTACGATGGTTTTGGTAATCCAAAATACGCTCCTTGCCCGCTTTTGGTCAATATGGTGAATGCCGGTAAAAAAGGAGCGAAGAGTGGAGAAGGATTCTACAACTGGACACACGGAACAAAAGAACTCCAAGTCAGTTCGAGCTTTAAATAGTCCTTTTAATCGAGGCTGGATTTGGGCTAATGCAATTTTTTACATCTTTGCTTCATGCGAAAGATGTTTCTGCTAGCCGCAGCCATACTGGCCACCGGCTTACAAGCTCAAGATAAACTT
>JAHEKB010000161.1 GCA_024638525.1 Bacteroidota bacterium | reverse complement strand
CAATGATGTACAGGATCAAGGCTGCAAGAGCATAGGCGGGCAATAGCCAAATCAATTTGGAGTTCATTTCAAGAATGTAATAGGAGTATGCGGCAATAGCGGTGACGATAAAGGCAACAGCCAAGGCGAAATAAGCAAAAGCAAACATGGTCCATACAGAAGGAGGAGGTCCGTACAAACCGCGCAGCAATGTCCCTCCTTCGTCTTCTTCAATGCTCAGTGACAATTGTGGCGACCAATAGTGTTGTTCTTCTTTTGGTATATTCAATATGATATGGCTACCGCTAAAAGTGGCCTGGCAAGTGCAGAAATCATTGTCGTTTTCAACCCTATCCCTGAACAAACGCTCTATCTCTTTAGGTGAAGATTCAAAGTGTTGACGAAACCTTGGACGAATTTTGAAACTGCTCATTTCCCAAATGTAAATATAGTATCATCTAGAAAATATGATGTTGATCAGGACAAAAGCCATCAATCTATAAGAGAATTTAATTAAATTGTGCTTCAGATCATGGGATCACAATCGGTCAATCAATTTACATCGCCTGAAAGTAAAAAGAAATTCACTAGGCTATTGCTCAATGACATACAATCCTTAGACTACATGCTGAAAGAAGGCATGATTGAGTCTGGTATTCAAAGAATAGGAGCTGAGCAAGAACTCTGCCTGATGGATGAGAATTTCCATCCGGCAACCAATAACATCGAAGTTTTAAAGGCGATCAATGATCCGCACTTTGTTCCTGAGATTGCCAAGTTCAATATAGAAGCAAATTTAGATCCCTTTGAATTCACAGGAGATTGCTTTGACCTTATCGAAGATCAATTGAGAAATCTATTGAACAAGGCATTTCAAGTGACGGAATCCTTGAATACCAAGATTCTCATGACCGGTATACTTCCCACCTTGAGAAAGGAACACCTGGAGTTTGAGTACATGACTCCAAACCCTCGATATGAAGCATTAAACGAGGTCATGAAAAGGCAAAAGGGGAGTGATTTTGAATTGAACATTATGGCAGTGGATGAATTGATTACAACACATCCTAACATATTGTTTGAAGCCTGCAACACCAGCTTTCAGGTTCATATGCAGATAGAACCCGATGATTTTACCGCTATGTATAATTGGGCACAGATGATTGCCGGTCCCGTGATGGCCGTCGCAGCTAATTCACCCATATTGCTTGGTCGTAGATTATGGAAGGAAACGCGGATTGCTCTCTTTCAACAAAGTGTCGATACCAGGCCGGTCAATATAAAGAGAGAACAACAGCCTCGAGTTACTTTTGGCAAAGAATGGGCAAGTGGAACTGCTTGCGATATTTTCAGAGACAATATCAGCAGATTTAATATGCTGTTCGCAACCGACGAGAAAGAGAATTCCTTGGAAGTGTTGGAAAGTGGAGGAATTCCGCAGCTAGAAGCCCTTAAAATGCACAATAGCACCGTTTATAAATGGAATCGTGCTTGTTATGGCGTAGGAGGAGGGAAGCCTCATTTACGCATAGAGAACAGGTATATTCCCTCAGGTCCTACGGTAATAGACGAAATGTCAAATGCGGCCTTCTGGTTGGGTATCATGAATGCAATGCCGGATGAATACCGCGATATTGCGGAATTAGTTCCCTTTGAAGATTGCAGGTATAATTTCTATAATGCTGCGAGAAACGGCTTGGACAGTCAATTTAAATGGTTTGATAAGACCGTAAGTGCTCAAAAGCTGATTAGATTAAAACTCTTGCCACTGGCCAGAGAAGGATTGAACAAAGCGGGTGTCAATCCCGTAAAGAGCGATCAATTACTAGGCGTTATTGAGAAAAGGGTGAGCAACAATAAAAATGGTGCAAAATGGATCACGCAGAACTTTACAGTTCTTCTGGAAAAGTCCACGGCGCAAGAAGCCAGTAGAAGCATTACCGAGGTCATGTATCACAATCAGCTAAACTCTAGACCAGTGCACAAATGGCGCAATCTAGATCCCAAAAAAATAGACCATATGAAGCACTTTAAAAGCGTGCGAGACATCATGGAAAGGGAATTATACATTGCTAAAGAAGATGATCTCATAGACTTGGTTGTTAGCATGATGGATTGGAAAAATATCAGAAGCATACCTGTAGAGAATTCCAAAAACGAATTGGTAGGGCTGATTACAGTTCGAGATATACTGCATTATCATACCAAGCCCAAAGATTCTCGTCCTGAGCTAGTTAGCGAAATTATGAATACGGAATTTGTAAGCATTCCAGACAGCACTAGCACAGAAGAAGCCGTATCTTTGTTGGCCAAGACCAGGGCTTGTTGTCTGCTTGTTACGCATGACAAGGAATTGTCTGGAATTGTTACGGAAAGTGACATCGTTCAGGTGGCAAATATGACCCAGGCTTTTAAGAAGTAAAGTGGAAAGGATCATAGGAGAATTACAGGGCAAAAAAGCTGGCCCTTTATTGATATTTATCGGGGGACTGCATGGCAATGAAGCCTACGGTATAAAAGCATTGGACAATGTTTTTAAGAAATTGAAGCGCCAAGAAGCAGAGTTCTGTGGACGTGCCATTGCCATCAGGGGCAATATTGAGGCTTTAAAGAGGAGTTCTCGTTATATAGACTTTGATCTGAACAGAATCTGGGA
This sequence comes from Bacteroidota bacterium, assembly GCA_024638525.1. GTDB lineage: Bacteria > Bacteroidota > Bacteroidia > NS11-12g > UBA9320 > JAHEKB01. The sequence continues at coordinate 3,201 of JAHEKB010000161.1, read as the reverse complement.
CAAACACCATTTCAATACCATAGACAAACTCAATGTGGTTGAGTACAACGAATTGAAGGAGTTGATGGAAATCATGGATGCGGAGTTGAATACGGTAGAATACACACAGGCATTCCTTTTGGATTTGCATACCACATCCGCTCCGACCATTCCATTTATTGTAACCCAATATGACAATCACAATCAGCTGTTTATAAATCGACTGAATGTACCATTCATCACGGGATTAAGTGGATATTTGGATGGCACCGTCTTATCTTGGTTTTGTCGAAAAGGACATTGTGGACTCGCATTTGAGGCGGGTCAACATCATTCTAGAACCAGTATAATAAAGCACGAGGCCTTTGTAATGCTAAGTATGTTTCACACGGGATTCTACACCGGGCTCCATCAATCAGAATTGAATTGGCTTCAGAACATCTTAGACGATGAACTCATACCCAAGCATCAGCATTATTCTTTGGTTGAACGCTACCATATTGATGCCGATGAAGATTTCAAGATGGCTGAGGGCTTCACCAATTTTCAGCGGATCTATAAGGGCGAAGTGCTTGCGACCAATAAATATGGCGAGATACTATCCGATATGGATGGCAATATTTTCATGCCCTTGTATCAAGATCAGGGTGACGATGGATTCTTCATCATTGAACCTGTAGATCGTTAATTAAGAAACTTTTTGTGCTGCGCGACTTTCCCTTTCAATAATATTTGAAACGGAGCGGAACTCAGATCGAATAATCGGCCATCTATTTGGAAACTGTTGGAAGAGTTCATAGATCTTCTTGCTGTTCTTGCTCAGGGCATCTGTAATGGCCGCGTTTGAAATAGGAGGGGTGCAATGAGCACCGATATGCTTTCCGATGATGCTTAAACCAGCATCTTGGACTATTTGTGCTGAACGCTCATAACGGTCTAATAAGCTCGAAGCTTTGCTAAGTCTTCCAATCGGGGTGGAACTAGTAGATCTCTTTTGGGCTTTGGGTCCTATGCTCAACAATTGCTTTAGATGGGTGCTGCTCAAGTTTATCTTGGTATCTGATGCGAGATGTGCTAGGTTAGCTTCTAGTTCAATTTGCTTGGAGAGTTGTCGCTCTAGTTCTTCAAAGTCTCCTTGAAATTTTCCAAGACCCTCTATGAAGCTCTGATCGTATTCAATTTCTATGGATAATTCTTTTTCCAGTTGAGATAAAAGGAGCTTAAGTAGTTGCCTGATGCTACTGCCAAATGCGCGATTTCTTTGGCCTAATCGCTGTTCGAGTTCTTGAATCTCTTTGCTCTGAAATCTGTTGTTATTAGCCAACTGCAGCAAAATATCAGAATCGGATTCGCGCTGTAAAACAATTTGCTCCAGCATGGCTTTGATACTAATTTCAACTACTTTTTTTTCAGCAGCACTCATGTATTGCTTTGTAGAGAGTACAAAGGGACTGAATTGCAGTAGGAGAGAGAGCTTCACATCTCTATTCTTGATCCGTTTAATCAATAAATGGTCACGGTCTAACTCACCTTCCAGACTAATTTGTCCACTTCCCTTAGACGGATTAATTGGCGTTTCTTTTATCGAGTACCAGCCCGTGGTATTTTTCTCTATAAATTCCAGCCAGTCTTGTTCTTCTGCCTTGGGCGAGCCTTCTCCAATAGCATTAGCAATAAAACCACCATTTGGATATTGAACTAGGGCATAGCCGTTTTTCAACTGAGGGAAGGCCTTGGCCAAATAAGCCAGACAGAATTCCGACAGTGCTATGGTATGACTTAGCCTCACAAGTCAAATATACAGAATTAAGTAAAATATTAAGTTAAGTTAAGCATCAGTTTTAACTTAATTCAAGCTTATTCAAGTTACTTAATAAAGAAAAATATCACTTAAAGTACTCGTATTCATAGTAATAAGATGAAATATTTGAACGATATATTATAAATCAAATGTTAATTAATTAAGTAATTAAGTATTATGAATCGCGTAAAATCACTCTTGATTATTCTAGTTGAAGCCCTGCTTCGCTTAGAGTATTACACCAATGAACAGCTCAGTATTCTTCTTTTTGGGACGTCAGAAATTGAGGATTACAAGGATCTACCCCTACCTAGTGAAAGAAAGAAAACAGATCAAATTAAAACGCCACGGTCCAAACAGAGACAAAGAAAACTTGGTCAATTGCAATTATTGCTCATCAAAAAGCTAAAAGGGGGGCTTTTAAGCACAATCCTTTTGTTGGAATCATTGTTCAGGCGTAGAAAGCAAAGGGCTTTCAACTCCTTTATTTCTCAATAGTCATAAAGAAGTTGTCCTTGAAGGGAACAAAGTTCCTTCGTACCCTGAAATACAAGGAGACAAGGGTGTCCGGATTGCTCGCATGGCTCGCTTTCCGTCCTTGTCCTTGAAAGGAACAAAGTTCCAGTACTTCGTACTCTGGTTCTTTTTAATTTGAGCAAACTCAAGCCAGCTTGGTTTGCTCCAATTAAAAAGTCCCGCAGCATACGCTACAGGACTTTGTCATCAAGTGACCTCGTCAGGATTCAAACCTGAGACCTCTTGAGCCGTAATCAAGTGCTCTATTCAGTTGAGCTACGAGGCCTTAATTGGCTGCAAATATAAGATTGCCGTTGCTCTATGCAGTAAAATTCTAGAAAATGTCAGTGCTATTTCTTGAGTTCTGCCTTGAGGTATTTCCACGGTACCAATAGCATTCCAAAACATTCACCATCTTCCTTTTCCAAGTGCTTGTGGTGCATCTTATGAGCTCGTCTGATGGCTCGAAAATAGAAGTTTTCGCTCTTGCGAAACCACTTGAATCTTTGATGGATAAAGACATCGTGTACTAAGAAATAACAGAAACCATATACACATATTCCAATAGCAATTGCAATGAGATATGGATTGTGCAGTATAGACCCAAATATGAAACCCAACATGGATGGGACAGCAAAGATCACAAAGAAGCTATCGTTTTTCTCGAAAAAGCTTTTCCGTCTGGGACGGTGATGATCTTCGTGTAAGTTCCACAAGAATCCATGCATGACATACTTATGAGCGAACCAGGCCATGAACTCCATAAAGAAAAAACTCAATATGATGGTTAAAACGAACATTTATACTTTGAACTTTAGTTGATTCAATGTCTTTTTCTGCTTGCTACTAAGCTCATTGGTTTTAATCAAATAGTCAATCATTTTGCGCTTCCAGGATGAAGTGAT
>JAHEKB010000160.1 GCA_024638525.1 Bacteroidota bacterium | reverse complement strand
CAAACTGTTCACTCCAACATTAATAATGAGACTTACCAGGTATAAAAGCAGAAACCAAATCAATCTCAAATTATTTTTGTCCGTTTGCCGCCAAGTCCAGTATTTATTGAGGTTATAAGTAACCACTGTCCCAGATGCAAAACCAAGGGCCTTACTCAAGTTTACATCGAGAAACTGAGAAAGAAGGTAATAGACCACCAAATCAACACACACAGCTGAGATGCCAGCCAAGGCAAATTTGGTCAATTGCTTAGAGGTTTGATAAATGGCCATTAGGGAAACAAAATTAAGCGATTGTCTTTGATGCTTGCTTTCATACCAAATCTCATAGCTCTGTTAGGCTCAAGATGACCGGCTTGAAAACCAAAATAAATTGGGAATGAATAGTCCTTGCAGCGCTCTAGAATAATCTCTTCAGCATTCTTTCCATAAGCTATGGTGTTATCATTCATTTCGGTCATTCCACCGACAATTAAAGCAGCTAAGCCTTCGAGCATTCCATTTCGATCCAAATTCATCATCATCCTATCTATGTGGTAGAGGTACTCATCCAGATCTTCTATAAACAATATCTTAGCTCTGGTATCAATAGATGACGGGCTGCCGCACAAACTATAGAGTATGCTGAGGTTTCCTCCTACTAGCTCACCAGTTGCCTCACCTTCTTGGTTTAACTCATGCACCTTGAGTTCATAGCTCAATTGCCTACCCATTAGGGCATCTATCAAGGTGTTAAGACTGAGTTGAATGTCTTCGCTTGCCTCAGCTTTTACATTGATTGGCATACATGCGTGCAAGCTGGGAACTCCCATGGTGTTCAAATGAGAATGAAAGACGGTGAAATCGCTATAACCGACCATCCATTTAAAATTTGATTGCAATCCGCTAAAATCCAATTTGTCTATTATCCGAGCTGATCCATACCCGCCTCTGGTACTCCACACTGCCTTTATCTCTGGGTCATCCAAACATTCCTGAATGGATTTGACTTTTTGTTGGTCGGTCCCCGCAAATTGATTGCTGCGCTCAAACAAATACTTTGCTCGTTGAGGGATAAATCCTTTTGACCTTAAGAATGATTCACTAGCTTCAACTTCGCTAGGCGCAATTGCTCGGGATGGAGAGATAAGAGCAATCTTATCTCCTTGCTGTAAATACACCTGACAAAAATAGACATTGAGACAAAGAGAAATACGCTGCATCAAGCTTAAAATAGCGGGCAAGGCGCCAAACAAAATATCGCAGTAAAACCTTTATTTTTGCAGCCAAATTAGCAATATGAATTTTGAGTTCTCAGAAGAACATTTAATGATTCAACAAGCCGCCAGAGACTTTGCTCAAACAGAGTTGCTTCCTGGGGTTATAGAACGAGACAACGAGCAACGATTTCCAACTGAGGAAGTGCGTGCAATGGGACAACTAGGTTTCTTGGGAATGATGGTTGATCCAAAATACAATGGCGGAGGAATGGATACCGTTAGTTATGTTTTAGCTATGGAAGAGATTTCCAAGATTGATGCCAGTTCAAGTGTGGTAATGAGTGTAATAATTCTTTGGTTTGTTGGGGGCTAGAGGCCTATGGTACTGATGAACAAAAGGAAAAGTACCTAAAACCACTTGCAAGTGGTGAAATACATGGAGGATTTTGCCTGAGCGAACCAGAAGCAGGATCTGACGCAACCAGTCAAAAGACCACTGCAATTGACAAAGGAGATCACTATCTACTAAACGGCACCAAGAACTGGATTACCAATGGGAATTCCGGTGATATTTTTATAGTCATTGCCCAAACAGATATAGAAAAAGGACATAGAGGCATCAACGCATTGATCGTCACCAAGGATATGGAAGGCTTCCAGGTAGGTAAAAAGGAAGACAAACTTGGTATTAGAGGGTCTGATACACATTCTCTGATGTTCCAAGACGTCAAAGTTCCCAAAGAGAACAGGATAGGCGAAGATGGTTTTGGATTCAAATTTGCCATGAAGACTCTTGCGGGAGGCAGAATTGGAATTGCTGCACAAGCTCTTGGAATTGCCAGCGGAGCATATGAGTTGGCCTTGCAATACTCCAAAGAGAGAAAAGCATTTGGTACTGAAATAAAAAATCATCAGGCTATACAATTTAAGTTGGCGGACATGGCTACTCGCATAGAGGCAACCAGATTGTTTTGCCTTAAAGCCGCATGGTTGAAAGACCAAGGACTTCCATATGATCAGGCGAGTTCAATGGCTAAGTTGTATGCATCTGAAACAGCCATGTGGGTAACTACAGAAGCAGTCCAAATACACGGCGGCTACGGATTTGTCAAAGAATACCATGTAGAACGGTTAATGCGGGACGCGAAGATCACGCAGATTTACGAAGGTACATCTGAAGTTCAGCGCATTGTAATTTCTAGAAATGTGCTTAAGGATTAAGCACCAAGTCGGCCAATTTAGCTCCAACGTCTGCACTTAGGGCGACACCCATTCCTCCCAACCTAGCTCCTAGGTATATATTTGGTTCCAATTTTTTTACCAGGGGCTTTTTCGATCCACCTTTTGACATTGCCATTATCCCTGACCATTTGTGACCAATTTGAACCTCCTTGTCCAATATCTCTTCGATTAAAAACCGTTTTAGCTCTTTATAAATTTTTTGGTTGACCCCAAATTCAGTCGTTTCTTCCACCCTTTTGTCAATGTTTCGCGCACCTCCCAACATTATTTTCTGATCGATGGCTCTCCAGTAGTAATACCCTTTGTTGAACATATGTGTGCCACGCAACTCAAGACCCTCTATTTGTTCTGAAACGATGACAAGACCCCTAGCTGGCAAAACATCTTCCGATGTATGTGAAGAGGCCATAGCATTGGTGCACAAAAGAAGATGACTGGTTTTAAGTGTGTGTCCTTCTTCAAAATGCACCTCTAGCTTGCTAGTTTGGGTATGGGATTGATAGGTGCAGCCACCATATAATGCTATCTCAGCTTCTTTAGACCTTTCTATAAGAGCGGCGTAGAGCTTTGCGGTGTTCAACTCCCCTTCGTATTTGTTTTGTATACTTCCCAAGCCGGATTGAATGTAAGAGTTTGAAGAAAAGGAGAATACCACATCCAATCCCAAAAGATCATACATCAATGTATTTGCCCTTTGCAAATAGTCCAAGCTGCGTTCAAGATCATGCTTGTTGTTTGATGAAAAAGATTCAAAACTTCCGGAATTGATGAGATCTATGCGCGATCCTAGCTCATCATTCAACCATTTAATACCTTCATATCTCTGCTTGCATAAGCTGTATACCTCCTCTTCGCTTATATGATTTAGATCATCTAGTATTTCACCGATGTTTGCAAAACAAGCGAATCCTGCATTTCGCAAGCTCGCGCCTTTAGACCATGCGTGTCTATCCACAACGGCAATCCTGGCTTTAGGCTGTTTCGCCCTCAACTCCAATCCTGTTCTCAAGCCGGTGAGACCCATACCTATGATGAGAAAATCATACGGTTGCGGCCAATAGTTCTCTTCCCAATACGAAGCGTTCATAGCTATTAGCAAAGGTGTTCAATCTAAAGGTTTTTCCTTTTATCATTTGAATAACTTTGCCCTATGCAGAACAGGATCACCGATCTCTTTAAGGTCAAATACCCGATCATTCAAGCCGGCATGATTTGGTGCAGTGGATGGGAACTCGCTTCAGCGGTAAGCAAGGCAGGTGGCCTAGGAATTATAGGAGCGGGGAGTATGTATCCAGAAATTCTCGACGAGCAAATAGCAAAATTTAAGGCCAATTGCTCTGGCCCTTTTGCCGTGAACCTTCCTTTGCTCTATCCAGATATTGAAAAACACCTTGAAGTAATCATTAAGCATCAGACGCCTATCGTTTTTACTTCGGCAGGTAATCCCGCAAAGCTGACCCCCTATTTAAAGCAAAAAGGAATTATAGTTGTACATGTGATCTCCAATTTAAAGTTTGCACTTAAAGCTCAAGAAGCAGGTGTCGACGCCGTCGTAGCCGAAGGGTTTGAAGCCGGAGGACATAATGGCAAAGAAGAAACAACAACTTTAGTGCTTATACCGCAAATCGTTGATAGTGTGGGTGTTCCAGTGATTGCCGCCGGCGGCATAGGTAGCGGTAGGGCTATGCTCGCAGCATTTGCTCTTGGTGCTGAAGCTGTGCAGATTGGATCTAGATTTGTAGCATCAGTTGAATCTTCCGCTCACCAAAACTTTAAGGACGCGGTAGTCAATGCCAAAGATGGCGCTACACAATTGAGCTTGAAACAACTTACACCCGTTCGGCTCCTTAAAAACCCGTTCTATGAAAAAGTTGCCGAGGCAGAGGCTAGAGGCGCTACTCCAGAAGAGCTAAAAGATCTATTGGGGAAAGCCCGGGCGAAAGCAGGAATGTTTTTAGGAGATCTCGAGGAAGGTGAACTTGAAATAGGTCAAATAAGTGCGTCCATCAACGAAATAAAACCTGCTGGAGAAATACTTAGCGAAATAGTCCAAGAATTTAATGCAACTGCCAAACAATTGAGCTTGTTAAATCTTTAGAAAACAAGCGCGTACTGTGAATGCCAGAATAAAAGAATTGATACTGAGTGGAGAAGGTGAAAGTCTTGACTACAAGCAAACCATTAGCAGCTCCATTAAAATAGCCAAGACCATGGTGGCCTTTGCCAACCACAAAGGTGGAACCTTACTGGTAGGAGTAAGAGACAATAAAAGCATTGCCGGAATTAGGCCAGAAGAAGAGAAATATATGCTTGAAAAGGCCGCTTCTTTTCATTGCAAACCAGAAATAGAAATAAAGCTCATCGAGCACCTGATTGATGACCTATTAGTTCTGGAATGTATTGTTCCAGAAGGTGAGCTTAAACCCTACTACGCCCAAGGTGATGACGAAAAGTGGTGGGTTTATATTAGGGTCAGGGACAAGAGTCTATTGGCCAGCAAAGTTGTTATGGATGTTCTCAAGAAGGAATCATCCGGCCGGCCAAATATTATACGATATGGCAAAAATGAAGAAGCCTTACTTCGGTACTTGCGTAAAAATGAAAGAATCACCGTCAATGAGTTCAGCAAATTGGTCAACATATCAAGACGAAGGGCAAACAAGATTGTGGTGAATTTGATTTCTGCAGGAGTCATTCGCAATCATACCAACGAGAAGACCGAATTCTTCACCTTGTCATAATGCCGTCTTGAACGAAATAAATTCTGGAAGTTCTTCGTTTAAAGACCTACATTTGTTCACTTGACCTTTTAGGAATGAAGAAGTTTGTAAGAACCATAGTGGTATTGGCTTTGATTTGTTCAACTCAGTTGGGCTATGGACAGAGATGGTTCAAAACCAGCGAATTGGAGTTTGGAATCATTGCTGGTGCTAGCCACTATTCGGGGGATTTGACTGAGAGCTATTTCGAGGCCCGAGGGCTCAAACCCAGCATAGGTATAATCACTAGATATACACCCAACCCCAGATTCACATTTAGATTAAGTGGACAATTTGGAGGATTGGAAGGTGACGACAATTGGTATGACACACCAAGCGACGAGACTCCAAGAAATTTAAATTTTAGATCTAGACTATGGGATTTCACCGCTGCCGCGGAATGGAATCTGCGCGTATTGGACAAAAGAAGAACAAGCGGGACTATCCCGTACCTCTTTGCGGGAATCAGTGTTTTCAAATACAATCCTGAAGCACAATTTATTTATGATCCGGCTAGCCCACATTTAACGCGCCCAAATAACAGTTATGACCTGCTTCAAGATAGGGATGGGGATTATGTTGAGCTTCAGCCACTTGGAACTGAAGGACAAGAAACTACAGAATTCAATGAACGCAAGCGGTATAA
>JAHEKB010000159.1 GCA_024638525.1 Bacteroidota bacterium | reverse complement strand
GCAGAACTGAACTCTTTTCGAGCATAGTTCTTTCTTTTTTCTTCTTTTTCTTTTTCAGTTTTACCTGTAATGTTTAAGACCCCGTTTTCAACAAATACATGAAAATCTTCTCGACGCATGCCAGGAGCGGCAACTTCAATCTCAAAATCATCGTCATTTTCAATGATGTTGATGGCCGGAGCCCAATCATCTGTAAACTTTGATTTGAACGATTTGTCATCAAATAAATCTGTCCAATTGTTCCATTCTGGAAAATTTTTAATAAGAGTCATAATAATTAATTTTAAGGGTTAAACTTTAGATTAACTGCGCTGACATACTAATATGCATTTTTCAAATACACCATGATATTGACTATCATTGACTATGATATTAATCAGTAATTGACACTATTTAAAAGATCCTGAATTCAATTCAGGATTAACTGGTGGCGTCAACCATATATGCTCCCTTTTGCTGTAATGACTGCCACTTTATCGAAGTAATGTTAAGGTGCCAGATTGGCTAATGGGTTTTTGGGACACTTGGTCTACGTAGTACAGTAACCATACGTAAACTCCTTGTTGAACGTCGGTGTTTAAATACGTTCCGTCCCAAGCCAGGGTAGGGTCGCTAGTCTTGAGAAGCAGTTCTCCCCAGCGATTATACACCTGGAAGCTGTACTCTTGGAAAACACATTCTGAAACCGGTTTGAATCCTTCGTTGAGACCATCCCCGTTTCTTGTAAAAGCGTTCGGTGTATAGACAGGACAAGCGGGGCAATCAGCATCTATGACTCGGATTGTATCTTTAGAACTACATCCATTAGAACTTTCAACAGTAAGGTAATAAGTTCCAACTTCCTGAATATAGATTGAAGGCGATTGTTCACCGGTACTCCAATAATAATTTACTAGGTCTTGACCATCTCCAGCTGACAACATAATCTCGCCGCCTAAACACTTGGCTGTGTCGCCAACGGGTTCGTACCCGGTTGAGTTGATAGTAACCTGAGTATGAAGTACACTGTCGCAACCAGCCTCAGTCTGCAAAAAAGTAGTGTAATCTCCAGAAGTATATACGTAGCGACCATTGGGCAACATTGCAGCCTGACCAAGGCAGCGTTCCACTTGATTGTAGAGTTCAAAGGAAGAATGAATATCAATGGTTGAGTTGTGAACAGAATCGCAGCCAAGACTATTGAGGTATACATGTGTAAATGTCTCATCTGTATAGATGAAAGAACCGTTAAAGTTCACACTGTCACATCCACTTAATGTTTCAGAAACCTCGTCCTCATAATTGATTGTTAGACGTGTCACTACTACTGAATCACATCTTTGAGTTGTGCTGTAATGATTGATAACGTTTTGAGAGCTGTTATACCATATTCCCCTTACCATTGCACCTTCACATGAAACTATATCAATGAAGGTGGTGTCTCTATAATTGATGGTTAAATCTGTCACAATTATGGAATCACAAGCATTTATTGATTGGAAGTTATGGGTGAGAAATTGAGAGCTGAAATACCATGCTCCACGCACCAATGCACTGTCACATTCAACTACCCTTACAGTATCCAGATAAGTTGGTTGCACTTCCAATAAGGTGTAGACCAGTGAATCACAACCGCTGGCTGAAGCTAATGGAGTCAAATACCATCCCGACGTATTAGCTAGGGTTCCGTCTGGCAGGGCGTAACTTTCATTGTCGCAAATCGAGGCCGTTGTGCTGTCCTTTATAGAGTTAATCTGCACTGTAACTGTTTTACACAAGTAAGAGCTTACAGCTTGACATACTGTGTCAATCAGTTGCCCACATACTTCATACTGGATATAAGCCGGTGCGTTATGATCTGGGGTCACTGTAACAGTATCACAACCCACGGTGCAATTCAAATAACTTAAATAAGAACTGTCATTTGATGTGAGATCTTTCCATATCAATGAGGAGTTGACAAAATAGCCCAAGGTTCCAATTTCAACAGAGCAACCAACATCTACCGATACTGTGTCAGGTATAATGGATTTAGGCAATGCCGTGATGGAGTAACCGTTTTGATTATTCCCTGGTTTACAGAAAGTAAGAATGTGAGGGCCAACTCCATTGAGGCAGATAGCTTCTCCAACCTTGGTTTGTGGGCCGCATCCAATTTGATAGTAAAGAGCACCTGGAGGCACTGCACCAGAGGCAATATCGAATCGAATTCCAGAAGAGTTAGAATCAAGGGTAATTGTTGCCATGATACACGCGGCTGGGCTTTGAGCACCACAGCACAATCCCTGCCTGGCAACGGGTGCGATAAAGGCGGTTCCTCCGGGTTCGCCTGTTAAGTCAATCGTGAAATGTGGAGTGTTAGAGGTACAAGGGCTCGTCTGTCCGCTTACATTGAACTGGCAAAGAACAATAAATAGACAGAAGACAAGTTGAGTAGTAGTCTTCATAACGGTAAGTATTTTATCTTGATGTAAAATACTCAATAAATGCCAAAACTCATAGCGTTTATCCTAGTTCACGCTACCTTATCCAATGATTTTATTTCTAAAGTTATGATATTCAAGAGATTATATTGTGATTTATCTAAAGCCTACAGTGTCACGGAAAGGTCATGAATCCTTAGACGAGTACCGAGAATTATCTATAATTGAGCAGGGATTCTCAAAATGGTATAATCGACGATTTGAGGAGACCCAAACTAATTTAAGAAATGACGGTAGTGGGTTTTGTTGGGAGAGCTCATTTTCCGATACAGGAAGTAACCTTCCTTGTGTTTATTGCTGTTTCAGGAGGGAAAAGAGAAATATTTGAGAGGTTTTGGGACGGAATCGGAAGATAGAAGAAGCAATCTGAAAGCTCATGAATACTCACAGGAATTGAAATATTAAACATCATCAGAAAGGGTAAAATCTCAGATTCAAGATTAAGTTGGTTTGCTACATTCAAGTCACTTGAAGTGTAACTCAGGATAGAAATCAGTAGATTTACATTCTAATTAAATTAAAGCGACATAAGCACAGATTCCCCAACTTCTAATTCAAACAACACCAATTCAACATTATGAAGAAGATTCTGATATTGACCCTCTGTTCCATGTTCAGCCTTGCTGTTTTCAGTCAGAAACCAGCGTATATTATTTACAATTCCAAAGGAAAGAAAGTGTCGTATAAAAAGACGGTCAAGAATCTGGTTAAACAAGATATTGTGCTTTTTGGTGAATTACACAATAACCCTATTGCACATTGGCTTCAACTGGAAATGACCTCAGACCTCAATCAAAAGAGAGATTTGGTTCTCGGTGCTGAAATGTTTGAGGCCGACAATCAATTGGCCTTAGATCTATACCTCAGTGATAGCATAGACGACAAAGGCTTGGACACATTGGCCAGACTTTGGGGCAACCACAAAACCGATTATGCTCCATTGCTTCGTTTTGCTAAAGACAATGGTCTTTACTTCACGGCTACAAATGTTCCGAGGCGCTATGCTAAGCTTGTTTATTTAGGCGGATTTGACACCTTGGATAGCTTGACCACCTTAGAAAAAGAATGGATCGCCCCTTTGCCTATTCTATTTGACAGTTTGCTACCGACATACCAGAGTATTCTGAGTATGATGGGAGATCACGGCAGTTCAAATCTCGTTAAAGCACAGGCACTTAAAGATGCTACTATGGCGCATTTCATCATGCAGACCTATAAAGACGATCATCTATTCATCCATTACAACGGAGCCTTCCACTCCGACTACTATGAGGGCATTTTATGGTATTTAAAACAAGGGCGAAAAGAGCTGAACTATGCAACCATATCGACTGTATCGCAGGAGGACATCAGTCGCTTGGATAGTGAAGACCTCGGCAAAGCAGACTTTATTATTTGCGTTGACAGCGACATGACCACGACCTATTGACCTGCATATTCACTGCTGGTGATTAAGCATGCAAGGATATGCCTCAATACAGAACCTATTTTTACGAGTGTATATATGTATGTCACCAGACCAAACTATGAAATAGCTATTAAGATTCTGGATCAAAATGAAAATGAACTGTTTTATGATGATCCTATACCTCTAGATAACTTATTCTTAAGATAGTAAAACTGTAAGTGTGTAAATGTTTTTAAACGGTCCTCTTTGTGCTGAAGATTCAGATATTCCAATGATCTATGTGCTTGAAATAAGTTGTTAAAAGAATTCTTATTTTAGCAGCAAGACAATGGAATATGCCAGAAAGTAAGACTAAGGACACACTTCAGCGTGAGCTGGCAGAACTGGCCAGATTTCCAGAAATGAATCCCGGTCCAGTACTCAGATTAGACCATGATGCGAAAGTTATTCTTGCAAATTCTGCTGCACGAAAAATATTTGCTCATACACAACTGATTGGATTGAGTTGGCTGGATTTATGCCCTGGTATGAGTAAAGATGATTGGAGCGATATCAGTGCTTGCACTTCAGATGGAGATTTTGAGGCCGATGTAGCTGGCAGATGCTACCTTTTTACTCATGTTTGTCCAGAACACAGCGAAAATTACTTTGTGTTTGGTTCTGATGTGACCACCATTAAATTAATTGAACGGGAGCTAGAAGAGCAAAAAAAGTCTTTAGCCAATATGGCCCGATTTCCAGACATGAATCCAGGTCCGGTACTCAGGCTTCGTGAGGATGGAGAAATTATTTTAACAAATAAAGCGGCAAAAGCAGTGTTTGGACGTGACTTGCAAGGGGAAAAATGGCAGCTTACTTGCCCTGGAATTACTGCTGAGCGTTGGAATCATATTTCTAGTTGTGGAGACATCACTCAGCAAGAAGTAATGATGAACGGACATGTATATATGTTTACTCATACAAAGGACGCTGACTCCGGCTTTGTCTTTGTTTTTGGAGCAGATATTACAGAACAAAAGAAGACTGAAAAGTCTCTTCAACAATCTGAAAAGATGGCAACTTTAGGTACCCTGGCGGCGGGGGTTGCCCATGAACTCAATAATCCAGCAGCTGCGACTAAAAGGGCAGCTGAAATACTGAAGGGAAAATTGTCAGATCTTGAAAAAGCCCATATTGAATTGAATCAAAAGGATCTTACAGATAGCGATCTACAATTAATTAATCAATTTGAAAAAAGGGCAGTTGAGCAAAGCGGCCAGATAAACAGTATGGATGCGATGAGCCGTTCTGATATTGAAGCCGATATTGAAGACTGGTTGGATGATCAAGACTACGACAATGAGATTGATATGGCTCCACAATTGGTAGACCTGGGTATGCAGATAGAAGAATTGGATGAATTGAAGTTAGCACATGGACACAATCACTTAGAGCCAATATTGAAATGGGTTTCTTTGATATTTCCAGTGTATTCACTGCTCACGGAAATTAGTGAAGGCACATCTAGAATATCTGAAATTGTGGTTGCTCTGAAAAACTATTCGTTTCTAGGACAAGCTCAAGTGCTGGAAGTAGATCTGCATGCAGGCTTGGACAATACCTTAGTAATTCTGAGGAATAAAATGAAAGTGGGTATCAAGGTTGAACGAGATTACGATGAAAGCATGCCGCGAATTATGGCTTATGGGAGCGAGTTGAATCAAGTATGGACAAATCTGTTAGACAATGCCATTGATGCTATGGGGGGAGAAGGAAGTATTATGCTTCGCACAAAATATGTTGACGAAAAGGCTCAGATAGAAATAGAAGATAGTGGAGGTGGAATACCTCAAGAACACATTGACAAGATCTTTGATCCTTTCTTTACTACAAAGACCATAGGCAAAGGCACTGGCCTTGGCCTCTCTACAAGCTACGGCATCATTGTAGAAAAACACAAAGGTCAAATGACGGTTACATCAAAACCAGGTCAAACCATTTTTAAAAT